>CAZYTI010000015.1:6659-16995 GCA_964650065.1 uncultured bacterium | reverse complement strand
CCCTTTTTCACATGCTGATTCGAATAAGCACCTGATCCAAAAGAATTATGAAAATCATCTATCGTGAATCCATAATCCAATGTCCGTAAATTATCCGCTTCGGCCCATGGAGTAATCAACCCTTTCAGGCTATCCAATTTCGATTCCCAGATTGGGAGATCATATACATTTTCGCTATAAAAAGTTAAAAAATGACTGAATAGATCCCTGTATTGAGGATTGCTCATCATTCTATCGGCCAGGGGACGGGGACCTGGAGATCCTCCCTGATTTGCCTCAAAATTGACGAATACATAAGGATCCACGGAAATCCAATCCACGTCGAACCAGTCGATGCCAAATGTGTTGTCATAGTCATAGGGGATCCAGTGAAATTTTCCCATGGCTGGTTCATGGTAAAGATAATAGTTATTATTCAGAAACCAATAATCATCCCAGCTTCCCAGCAGTACATTCATGGCGAGATATTTTAATACTTCCGGAACCACGAGGATCTGCTCCAACGACTCGGCGAAGTTATGATCCGATGTGTTGTTGATGATATCGATCAGACTTGCCAGTTGACTGAAATCGTATTCATCCCTGTTCGTTTTTAACTCATAGGGACGTTTTGCGTCGAAATATGGGAAATAGTTGCCTGGGGCGGCCCCTCGCCAAGTAAGATCCGCCGGATACAGACACTTCCATAAGTTACCCGTATCATCGGCAAAATGGTTCTGCAGAAATTCATCATCAATGTGTTCAACAGAAATATAGAGCCCGAAATAATTACCGTTGATATAGACCGTTGCGTGGGCAGCTCTGCTGGCGGTCAGTCCGATCTCCTTGAAGAAGTCCCAGCATAGCTTACTCCGTATGATGGAGGGATCGTTGTGCTCACCGTTCAGATTCAATTTATCGACGCCGTAGAACTGACGACCCGGTACAAATGTATTGAAGGATAGTTTGAGAGATTTCTTCTGCGATTGTCGAGAAGTATTCCCACGAATACGAACACCCACAGAATCGATGGTCTCGTCGATCCAGGCATTTTGGAAACGAATCTTGGCCGGATGCAGAGAATCACTTTCCACATTCTGTAACATCCAATTCAAAGCCCAGGGGCTGATGGTAATCTCTACGATGGCGATCTGGGAATCGTCATAGAGCTTCCAGGTATCAGTTCCCCACAGGATATGAGGGGCATTGAACAGTATGAAAATGATAACTCCTCTTATCATTGATTTACCCACCTTTTCGAGGAAAAATTTTTAGAATCATGGAGCGAAGAGCGTGAAGCGCCGTCCAGCATGTTTTACGTTTTATGCTTCACGTCCCACGGTTAACTCGGCTGCTTGGGACAGGGTATTTCCAGTGGAAAAATACCCTTCACTCAAACCTGAAAACCTGAAACGGAACCTCATCCGGTCTTCCTCCAGTAATGTGGAGTTCGGGATTTTTCGTTAATACCATAATCGTGCAACTGAAAGTACTGCGATTATTAATATTGCAATCGCGATTGCTGAAAATAGATTTGAGATCATCCACAACGAATGTTTTGGAATTCTCATGATAATTTTCTTGAAGCCACTGGAATCTGGAACATCTCGGTTCATACTCTTGGGTTGTTTTACCCTGCTTCTTCAAGAAGTTTATCAATCCTTTCCCATAGTTAAAATTGACCAACGGATGATTGGTATGATACGTGTAATCTGCTCCTGGGAAGGGGATAAATTCTGCGACTTCATTTTGAGAACACTCGAAGGAAGACACATGATCGATATCCCCGATGAGATAATTTTGTGGTGCGCCATGGGTGATGTTTTTAATAAATTTGACTGCATCCTTAAAAGAATCCTTTTCCAAACAGCCTCTGATGACAAAGGCCACAGGCAATCCATCGTATGAATAATCCAACTGGGTGATGGCATTCACACAAACTGAGACAGGCCTGTTGTTCATCCCGTTGGCCCCGACAAAACCGGGGAAAGACAGGAGGAATGTCTCCATGTCGTTTCTGGAATCTTTTATGTGGATTAATGTCTGGTATCCATGAAAGAAGGGGATATCCAGAGTCTGGGCTGTATAACCCGGATTTCTCCTCGATTTTTTCACACCGAAGGAGGTGCAGCGGTTCTGAACGAGCTCCGGCCCGACAACCCAAAATTCATCGACCAGTTGAAAGGCATACATGGTATTGAAGTCGACATCCGCACCGTCGGCGATGCCTCTCAATTCTTCCAGTATATCAGGCGTGTGCTTTCTTATGGAAGATAAATAGTTGGTTTTCTCAAGGAAATCAGATATGAATACATCAGGATCCATTTGATACGTTTTCTCGATATCCGCTCTCCATAATTTAACGAGGTCATGGATCTCTTCCTTCAGTTTTTCTCCGTGCTGAACACCCCTTTCATAGGGAGAGCCTTCAATGACGAGATATCTGAGGTTGTCTTTAACAATGACGTCGTGGCTCTGGCATACAGCACTCTCAACAAGAATACCAATCATTAAAATCGAAAAGAGCCAAACAAGAATTCGCCTTTTCATATTTCCTCCTCTGATTGATGGCCCGTGTCGTCAAAAATTAACCACAGAGTACACGGAGAAATAATTAATATTATTTATGTTGCATAACTAAATCTAATCTACCCTCTGTGCTCTCTCAAATGATGAATCATTTGATACCATCTCTTAACTCATAAAATTTTTCTCTGTGATCTCTGTGGTTTCATCATTTTAAATGGCAGAGACGCTATCGATACAATCCTGCCATATCCCATTTTTTGATGATTTCTTCTATTAACCCGGCGACGCGATCATTCACCTTCTTGAAATACGTCTTTGCCTGATTCATGTCAAAGGTCGGATAACCCTGTCCCTCTTCATACAGACCAATAGAAGATGCCACAGGTACCGCGTAGTATGCATTGGCCGTGGCATTGGGTGTGGCCATCTCCTTCGAGAACCGTTCCGGATGGATGTGCTCCGGATACACGGCCTGTACATAGGCCGTCTCATTATTCCCGGCATGCCCCCCATTCTCACCAAACACCTCGAAGGTCTCCTCCGAGGTGAGACTCCACCAGTTCACGACCAGAATACGCACACGACATCGATCCGATATGTCACCGGCAATTTCACGAAGGACATTGGTGTTTCCGCCATGTCCGTTGACGACAATGACATTTATAAATCCCTGGGACGCCAGGCCGTTCATGATATCGCTGACAAAGAGACGGTACCCTTCTTCGTTGATGGAAACCGCTCCGGGATACGCCTTCATGCTTTTGGTCATTCCGTAGTTCAGTGTGGGAGCGATTAGAGCATTCAAACGTTCGGCAATCTCTCTGCTCATCGCTTCCGGGGCCAGATTATCCGTCCCATTGGGTATGACTCCGTGAGGCTCAATGGAGCCCACGGGCAGCAACACGGTTTCAATCTTTCCGGGCACCAGCTCCTGAAATTCCTGCCAGCAGAGGAAGTTCATCTCACGGGTGGTAGGACTCTTATTATTCTGAGCTTCAAGGACAGGTGATGAAAAAATTAAAATCGTAATCACGAAAAACAGTAAAGTTCTTAGTAATCTCATGATGATTTCCTTTTTCTTAAAAATATCAAATTCCAAATCCCATTGGAATTTCAAGTGCATCAATATGAATCATCATTTGAAGGTGTTTGTTGGGTGAGGCGACTTGAAATTCCCTTGATTGAAGAGGTAAGATGGAGGCATGACATATAAACACGATAATTAAATTTGAATAAATTTGTTTTATCATAATTCAATCCGAAGTATTTATTCTTTAACACGATGGGGAGGAACGAAAAATACAGAACCTAAATAATAAGGGATATAATGTAATGGCTATTTCATGCCTCTAAAACATTGCCAATAAGTTTAAAGATAATTAATCGAATGTAACAAAACAAGAGAATTCATCTTATTAAAATCCCCTTGACAAATCCATCAAAAGTCATTATACTGTACTCCACATATTGATGAACATACTCTCACAAAAACAATAACATATTCTGAGGAGGAGGCGTCATGCGTACACCACCGAAAATCGCCATCACGCTGCTTGCCATTTTATTGATTATCGCAGGCTGCAGCACCAAACAGGAACTTAAAATCGACTATGAGAAGTACGTCCTGGACAACGGTCTGGAAGTCATCTTGCATGATGACAAATCGGATCCCATCTCAGCCGTTGCCGTACAGTATCATGTAGGGTCGAACCGTGAAGAAAAGGGAAGGACCGGCTTCGCCCATTTGTTCGAGCACATGATGTTCCAGGAGTCCCAGCATGTGGGTCAGGACCAATTTTTCCGAAAAATCCAGAGTGCCGGTGGAAGCCTCAATGGAGGCACCAGTAACGACGGCACTATCTACTTTGAAGTCGTGCCGAAGAATGCCCTGGAAATGGCCCTGTGGTTGGAGGCGGACCGATTGGGGTATCTTCTGAGCCGGGTGACCAAGGATGCATTCATCAATCAGCAGAATGTCGTACAGAACGAAAAAAGGCAGGTAATGGACAATCGTCCCTACGGACATACCAATTACGCCATCATCAAACTACTCTACCCGGAAAATCATCCGTATAACTGGACGGTCATTGGAGAAATGGAAGATTTAACGAATGCCACATTAAAGGATGTTCACGAATTCCATCAAAAGTGGTACCGCCCCAGCAATGCCACCCTTGTCGTCGCGGGAGATTACGACAGGGAACAAACCAAAGCATGGATCGATAAGTACTTTGGAGAAATCCCATCAGGTGAAAGACGACCCGATCTCGAGCCCATGCGTGTCACATTGGATGAGACCAAGAAGGCATTCCACGAGGATAATTTCGCCAAATCGCCGGAATTGAACATGGTATTTCCCACCGTGGAGCAATATTCCAAGGAAGCCTATGCACTGAGCCTCATGGGACGGCTTCTTTCGGACGGGAAAAAGGCACCCTTGTACAAAGTGCTGGTCGAAGAAAAGAAACTGGCTCCATCTATATCCGCATACAACAGAAGTCAGGAAATTGCAGGCACATTCAATATTCGCGTGCGCACCTTCCCTGGTAAAAGTCTGACAGATGTTGAGCAGGCTATTTTCGAGGCCTTTACAAAATTCGAAGAAGATAAATTCACAGAAAAAGATCTGGAACGGATCAAAGCCGGATTCGAAACCAGCTTTTATAACGGCATCTCCAGTATTCTGGGAAAATCTTTTCAGTTAGCGAGATACAATGAATATGCGGGAGCACCCGATTTCTTGACCAAAGATCTGCAAAACTACCTGGACGTCACCTCCGAAGATATCTGGCGGGTCTTCAATAAATACATCAAGGACAAACATTATGTTTTAACCAGCTTTGTCCCCAAGGGTCTGACAGACCTGGTCGCTGAGAATTCCGAGAGATTTCCCATCGTTGAAGAGTCTGTTGACCAACAAGCCGAAGTCACCGAGGCCAAGGGTGAAGACATTCAAATTGCAGAAATCCCATCCAGTTTCGACAGGAGCCAGGAGCCGTCCAAAGGTCCCGATCCCCTCTTGACCCTACCCTCGATCTGGAAAGACAATTTGGAAAACGGGATACGAGTATATGGCATCGAGCATAGTGAATTACCCCTCGTCCAGTTTTCCATCACATTAAGGGGCGGGATGTTGTTGGACGATCCGGAGAAGATCGGCGTGGCAAATCTCATGACCGATATTATGATGGAAGGGACCAAGACCAAAACCCCCATCGAGTTGGAGGAGGCCATCGATGAACTCGGTGCCTTTGTGAGGATGTATACGACTCGAGAATCCATCGTCATGACAGCCAACTGCCTCTCTTCTAAATTTCAACAGGTATATGATCTGGTCGATGAGATTCTGTTCGAACCCCGCTGGGATGAGAAGGAGTTCGATCGCATCAAAGATGAAACCGTCGAAACCATCAAGAGAAGAAAGGTCAATCCCAGTGGTGTGGCATCCGATGTGTTTGCTAAGCTGATTTACGGTAAAGGCCATAAACTGGCCATGTCCACCCTGGGTACAGAATCGTCGGTTGAAGCGATCAATATGGATGATATGAAAACGTTTTATGAGTCCAACTTCTCGCCCACGATTGCCAGGATCGTCATTGTCGGACATATTTCCCAGGCCGATGCAATAAAAGTTTTAAATTCTTTGGAGAAATGGGAACCGAAAGAAGTCCGAATTCCCGTACTCACCACACCGCCCACACCTGAGAGATCTAAAATTTACTTTGTCGATTTTCCCGACGCAAAACAGTCCCAGATCCGGGTCGGCCATCTGGGCCTTCCTTACACCGATCCTGATTTCTATAAAACGACGGTCATGAATTATAAATTAGGCGGAAGTTTCAACGGTGTTCTCAATCTGATCCTTCGGGAAGAAAAAGGATTTACCTACGGAGCCCGATCAGGATTTTCCGGCACCCATTTTCCCGGAACTTTTATGGCATCCTCCGGTGTGAGATCCACCGCCACATTTGAATCGGTAGAAATATTCAAAGACGAAATCACCAAATACCGTCAGGGTCTCTCCGACGAAGACATGCAGTTCACCAAGGATGCCCTCATCAAATCCAACGCCCTCCGCTTCGAAACCCTGGGTGCTCTCATGGGCATGCTGAACCGCATCGCCACCTATGATCTGGCCGACGATTATATTAAAACTCAGGAAACCACCGTCCGAAACATGACCATAGAGGGCCATAGTCAATTGGCACAAAAATACATTCAACTCGACAACATGATCTATCTGGTGGCCGGAGATGCCAAGACACAAATGCGATCGTTATCCCGGCTTGGAATGGGCAGACCCATTTTAGTTGACAAAGATGGAAACGTGGTGCGTTGAAGTAAATAAGGAGGTCTTATTATGATGAGTTCAAATCGACAGGCCTGTTATCGGAATTATCTCGTGCCGATGCTCATGCTTTGTCTTGTCTTTTCATTTTCATTGGAACAGGCTGCTGGCCAGAACAAGATGACAAGCGGTCCTCAGCGTATTCACTGGTATGAAGAGCATGTGGCAATGAAAGAAGAATCCATATTTAATGACCTGGCCTGGCAGTTTATTGGTCCCACCAATACCAGCGGCCGCATGACCGACGTGGCTGTGGTTTTGCCGAAGGGTAAGCATTATACCATTTACGTGGCCGGTGCATCGGGCGGTGTGTGGAAAACCATTAATGAAGGAATAACCTGGGAACCGGTTTTCGAGAACGCAGCTTCCACGTCTATCGGGGATGTGACCCTTGCGCCCTCCAATCAGGACATCGTGTGGATCGGAACAGGAGAAGCCAATATTTTCCGCAGTTCAATGGCCGGTGCCGGTGTTTACAAATCCATGGACGCCGGTAAAACCTGGAAATACATGGGACTCGCAGGCACCCATACCATTCCCCGAATCGTTATCCATCCCGAGAATCCCGATATTGTCTATGTGGCGGCCTCCGGTCATGAATGGACGGATAACGAAGAACGGGGTGTTTACAAAACGGTAGACGGAGGGAACACCTGGGAAAAAGTCTTCTACATCAATAAAAAAACCGGCACCATCGATCTGATCATGGACCCGACAGATTCCAAAATCCTGTATGCATCCACATGGCAGCGAATTCGCCAGCGATGGAACGATCCTCGAAATGAGGCCGATTATTCGGGCAGCGGGATTTTTAAGACGACAGACGGAGGTAACAATTGGAACGAGATCAATGAAGGACTCCCTCCCGCTAAACATAGGGGAAGAATCGGCATCGATCTGTGTTTGTCAAAACCCAATGTGATCTACGCTTTCATCGATAACTATGAGCTCGCGCGTGATTACTCGGGTACCGATGAAACCGATTCCTATGGTCGTCCCAAAGGGGGCGTCATCCGGGGAGCGAGCGTATTTCGCAGTGACAACGGAGGTCAGACCTGGCGTCGCGCGAGTGAATACGATCAGTACATGGAACGGTTGTCTGCCAACTATGGCTGGGTCTTTGGGAAGATGCGTGTCGATCCCAACGATGAAGATAAAATCTATGTCATGGGCCTGGGATTGAACGTCTCGGAAGATGCCGGTAAAACTTTCCGTGGTTTGCGCGGTATGCATGGCGATCATCACGGTCTTTGGATCGATCCTGACAACTCAGATTACCTCGTCAATGTGAATGATGGCGGTGTGGCCATCTCCTATGACGGCGGTGAAAACTGGAATGCCATTTACGACAACCTGCCCCTGGTCCAGTTTTTCAACGTGATGTACGACATGGATGAACCCTTCCATGTCTACGGATCCATTCAAGATCACGGCAGCCGAAGGGGCATCGTGGATCTCAGCCAGGGAAGAAATCAAATTCCAGCCCTCCAGTGGGAAAATGCCCCGGGCGGAGAAGGCAGCAGCCATGCCATCGATCCAACCGACCCCAATATCGTCTATTCGGCCGGTTTTTATGGATCCATCTCTCGATCGGATCTCAGTACGGGTGAAAGCATAAATATACTACCCAAGGTTCCCGAAGGCGACCCACCGCTTCGGGGTCAGTGGGTTGCGCCCTTTATCATCTCTCCCCATAATCCCCGCATAATCTATCACGGAATGCAGTATCTGTATCGATCTATGAACCGGGGTGACTCATGGGAAAAAATTAGCCCGGATTTGACCTATAACGTTTTAAAAAAGATAGGCGACATCCCTTATCAAACCCTTTTTGCTATTTCCGAGTCGGCCCTCAAATTCGGACTCATCTACGCGGGGACAGATGACGGCAGAGCCCATGTGACCATGAACGGAGGTACATCCTGGAAAGAAATCACAAAGGGCCTGGCAAGTGACAGGTGGGTATCGAGAATCGCGGCATCTGCATATGACCTGGAAACGGTGTATCTTTCTCAGAATGGGAAGCGGAACGATGACTTCGCACCGTATTTATGGAAATCCACCAACTACGGTCTGTCATGGAAGGATATCACTGGCAATATTCCGTGTGGACCGATAAACGTAGTCAGAGAAGATCCAAAAAACAAAAACATCCTTTACGTGGGTACCGACCTGGGCGTGTATGTCTCGGTCGATGGAGGTCAGATCTGGAATACCCTCTCGACCCATTTCCCCTCCACATTTGTGCAGGATTTGGTCATTCATCCCCGTGATGATATCCTGGTCGCCGCCACCCATGGCAGAGGCATGTGGGCCATGGATGTCAGGATGCTTCAAAAACTCACCCCGGTTATCCTTGCAAAGCAGGGTCATCTGTTCGAGATACCCTCTGCCAAAACACCAAGGAGAACCTGGCGGAGATGGGCTGGCGGTCAGGATGCCCAAATTTACTATTATTTAAAAAATGCGCAGAAAGTTAAACTGGTATTCAAGAATGAATCGGGTGATATCGTAAAAAAAGTCGAGAAATCTGGCATGGCCGGACTTAATCTGACCCTCTGGGATTTAACCAAAGAAAATGGTCAAGAAGGTCAGGCACGAAGAAGCCCATATGTCAATGCTGGTGAATATACGGTCGTTATTACTGCCGGTTCCAACACAATGGAAGGAAAATTCAACGTCGAGCAGTAATGAAAATATCTCTGTTTAATCCCGGACCTTAGGTCCGGGATTTTTTTTGTCACCATTTATCAAGAAATGACACTTGACAATGTGTGGAGAAATTTTTATAATTTATTATAATTGGAAATGTGATTATGCCACAAACATATTTTAAGATTTGGATCCATTTGATCTGGTGTACCAAAAACCGACAACCCCTTTTAAAAAAACCGTTTAGACCAAAAGTTTTAAATCATATCAAAAAAGAGGCGACATCTGTAGGTATCCGGTCAGATGCAATTAACGGGATCGAAGATCACGTACACTGCCTTATTTCCCTCAATCCAAAATATGCTATAAGTGATGTGGTTAATAAGCTAAAAGGTGAATCATCCCATTGGATCAATTTCAATGATTTCCTTGCCGTGAAATTTGCCTGGCAAAGAGGATATAGCGCCTTTTCTGTAAGTGAGTCAAATGTTGACAGAGTCCGAAAGTATATTCTGAGCCAGGAAGAACATCATAAAAAACATTCATTTCAAGAAGAGGTTGAAGAGTTATATAAGCTACATAGTATCAATTGGCAAAAAAGAAGGACGTAAACGTCCTTTTATATATTAATTTTTCAAAAGCCCTACCCGTGAACGGGTAGGCTATTTATAACTCTCAGAATTGACCAAGATGATGCAATAGCCCAGCCATTTATGGCTGGGTACAAAGATATAATGAATTCGTTTAGGACGTTTACGTCCTTCTTTATGGGCTAATTTTTCAAAAGCCCTACCCGTGAACGGGTAGGCTATTTATAACTCTCAGAAT
>CAZYTI010000015.1:0-6559 GCA_964650065.1 uncultured bacterium | reverse complement strand
CATTTATGGCTGGGTACAAAGATATAATGAATTCGTTTAGGACGTTTACGTCCTTACCAAAAATTTCACGTTTAAATGAGGAGGAGTAATTATGCGAAAATATCGAACCTCATCGACAAAACTACATCACCATATCATATTTGTAATAGGTATTATAATTTCAGTATCATCAGCCTCCGCACCCGCCCAGATCCACACCCAATTCGACGATGGTGCCAGTGAGTTGCGCTCGCTTCTAGAACGGTATGCCATCGACCGTTCCAACTTGACCTGGACCTACAATATATTTATGTCCAGGAATGACATGGACCGGTTAAGGTCGTTCTATAAAGTTTGGCAAAACAACCTGAAAAAGATCGATTACGAACCATTGAGTCTGGATGGACGTATCGACTATCTGCTCTTCATGAACCTCCTGAATTATGAACATCGTACTCTCGATCATGAAGAGGCCCGGCAGCAAGAAATCATTTCTCTCATACCTTTCTGGGAGGGCATTGTGGAGTTGGAAGAGAATCGCCGAAAAATGACAACAATCGATGGTCGGGAAATAGCCGATCGATTGTATAAACTGCATCAGACAATTGTGAAAATTCAGCATAGCATCAAGACGAGTCTCAATAAAGAGACGACCACTGAAAACGGGGTGATTAACAAAACATTGGCCAATAGTGCTGCTGACGCAACGCGCCGTTTACAGCGTTCCTTAGAACAGTGGCATACATTTTATCATGGTTATGACCCTCTCTTCACCTGGTGGGTCGAGGAACCGTATCAAAAAACCAACCAGGCCTTGACCGAATATCGTTCATTTTTGCATGAGGAGGTTGCCGGTATCAAGGAAAACGGGAATGACGGTCCCATCATCGGGGAACCCATCGGGAGGAAGGCATTGCTCAGTGAATTGGAATATGCCCTGATTCCATACACACCCGAAGAATTGATCGCAGTGGGTGAAAAAGAATATGCCTGGTGCGAAAAAGAGATGATTCGTGCTGCCAGAAAAATGGGATTTGGGAATGATTGGCATAAGGCTTTGGAATATGTGAAGTCTTTGCACACCCCCCCCGGAGAACAGCCCTATCTCATCTGGGAACAAGCCTGGGAGGCTGTGGAATTCCTGGAAACCCAAGATCTGATCACCATACCGCCATTGGCCAAGGAATCATGGAAAATCGGAATGATGTCGCCCGAAAGACAGAAGATCAATCCTTTCTTCACAGGGGGACGCGTCATTTCCGTTTCATTTCCAACCCATACCATGTCTCACAGGGACAAACTCATGAGCATGCGGGGGAACAACATCCATTTTGCCAGGGCTACGGTCCATCATGAATTAATCCCCGGGCATCATCTACAATTTTTCATGACATCGAGATATAAAGCCTATCGCCGTATTTTTCAAACACCTTTCTGGCTGGAAGGTTGGCCGCTTCATTGGGAGATGCTCTTCTGGGATTTGGGATTTCCACAATCGCCAGAGAATCGCATCGGTATGCTCTTCTGGCGTATGCACCGATGTGCACGAATCATATTCTCCCTGAGTTTTCATCTCGAAAAGATGAGCCCTGAAGAATGTATCCGACTCCTGGTCGATGGCGTCGGACATGAACCAGCCAACGCCACGGCCGAAGTCAGGCGTTCTTTTGCCGGGAGTTACCCACCTTTGTATCAATGTGCTTACATGCTCGGTGGTCTCCAGATGCGTGCGCTTTATCACGAATTGGTTCGCACCGGGAAAATGACCAACCGGGAATTTCATGATGCGGTCATGAAGGAAAATTCCGTACCCATTGTCATGCTGCGTGTCAAGTTAATCCGGCAGATGTTGGATAAAAACGTTACACCAAAATGGCGGTTTTTGGAAGATCAAAAATAATAAAGCCACAGTGCATTATCGCAAATGCAGATGCGATTCAGGGCAACAGGATGCTGTATCTATTATTTTTGAAAACTTATAATATTATTCAAAGGAGCATATGATGTTAGATAATCAAATAACCCGCCGAATTTTCCTCAAAGGCTCGACACGTATGAGCCTGGCTTTCCCTTTTCTGAAGATATCACCAGATGCGCATAGAAAAAACCATGTGACCAACAGGCCCCTCATCGTGACCAGTAAGACAAATCGCCTGGTTAAAGAAAAAATTACGACAACGGCCTGGGAAATCCTGCACAACGGAGGGAGCCCATTGGATGCCGCGGAAAAAGCCACCAATGTGTCTGAACTGGATCCGCGGGACCCCACTGTGGGTTTTGGAGGGGATCCCAATGAAGACGGATTCCATCAACTCGATGCCTCCGTGATGAATGGCCCCGATAATAACAACGCCGGATCAGTGGCTGCTCTTGAAAATATTAAAATACCCTGTTCTGTGGCGCGGTTGGTCATGGAACGCACAGACCACCTCATGCTTGTAGGGAAAGGCGCACTTAAATTTGCCAAGATGCACGGATTCAAAGAGGAAAATTTGTTGACGGAAGTGGCCCGTCAACATTGGGTCGAATGGAAAGAGAATCTCAGTGAACGAGATTATTATCATCCACCTAAATACAAGTACAAACCTGAGGGTGGCGGTACGATAAATGTGCTCGTCCTGGATGAACACGGTGACATAGCAGGAGTCACGAGTACAGTGGGGCACCATTTTAAGATTGTGGGCCGTGTGGGTGACTCGCCTATCATCGGTGCAGGATTGTATTTAGACAACAACATCGGTGCGGCAGGGGCCACCGGTCATGGTGCCGAATCCATCAAAGTCTGTGCCAGTTTCTTCACCGTGGAAAAAATGCGGGAGGGATTGTCACCCGAAGAAGCCTGTCGATTTGTGTGCCAACGGGTGACCGACCGTCACCATGGGAGACCGCTATTTGGATTGAAAATCGTTGCCCTGAATAAAATCGGCGAGTATGGATGTTGTGTGATCAGGGGAAAAATAGAGAAAAATACCGGCAAGCACACCGGTCTGGGTTTCAGTGTGCATGACGATAAAGGACATCGCACTGAATCCGGTGTAGCGATCCTTCCTCCCATGACCCAAGAAGAGAGAAACTCGATTCCCTGGAGATAATGAAGTGAAACGATCCAATGTAGATCAACAAAAAGCTTGACAAAACCTTGTTGGGACATTATAATATAGCAGTACAGCATCATCTCAATACTGGTTACTGATTTCTGGCTACTGGCGGCTGGTAAGCCATGACCAGAAACCAGTAACCAGTAACTCAGTGTTATCATTATGCAAGACATAGATGGAGGTTATTCGAAAATGTCCGAATCCAAATCCACCGAGAAAAAAAATTATAAATTCAAGGCAGAAGTCAGCCAGCTATTGGATATTCTGACCCATTCCCTCTACACGCATCGGGATATATTTATTCGCGAACTCATCAGCAACGCCGCCGATGCCCTGGACAAAGTGCGTCTGAAGGAGGTGATGGGAGAAAAAATCTCTGATAAGGATCTGAACCTGGAAATACGCATTGAATTGAATAAAGACGACAAGACGATTACGATTAAAGATACAGGCATTGGAATGACCCGGGATGAGTTAATAAAAAATATCGGGACTATAGCCCGATCCGGGACATCCGATTTCTTAAAACAACTTTCACAGGAGAATCAGGACGATATCAACCTCATCGGTAAATTTGGCGTGGGCTTTTACTCTGTGTTCATGGCCGGTGAGAAGGTGGAAATCACCACCAAATCGGCCGATACAAAAGAGCCTGCAAACACCTGGGTAAGCGATGGCCGGGGCTCTTTTCAAATCACGAAACCAGATGAAGAATCCAAAAGAGGGACGACGGTCAAGGTGTACCTTCGCGAAGATGGTTCTGACTTCTCCGAGAATTATACTGTGAAGTCGGCAATCGAAAAATATTCCAACTTTGTCCCCTTTCCCATTTACCTGGATGATGAACAAGTCAACACCATTTCCGCCATCTGGCGAGAACCGAAATCTGCGGTAAAAAAGAAACAATACAACGAATTTTTTAAATTCATCGCCAGGCAGAATGAAGATCCCATGACCTGGTTGCATTTTTCTGCCGATGTACCTCTCCAATTTCATTCACTGTTGTTCGTTCCCAGTAGCAATTTCGAACTCATGGGTTTTGGAAAAAAAGACGAGGGCATTCATCTCTTTGTGAAACGGGTCATGGTCGATCCTCGCGCAAAGGACATTCTCCCCTCCTACTTACGATTCGTCGAAGGTGTCATTGAAAGCGATGATCTCCCCCTCAACATCTCGAGAGAAACACTGCAGGAAAATCCATACCTCTTCAAAATTAAAAACACGGTCATCAGTAAATTTCTTTCCCATCTTCAAGAATTTGCTGAAAAGGAAACCGAGCAATACGATAAATTCTGGAAACAGTTCGGCCGGACCTTAAAGGAAGGCTACACCGATTATACCCAAAAAGATAAAATTGCTGAACTCTTCCGGTTCAATTCATCCAAATGTGACAGTGAGGAAGCCTTAATTTCTTTACAAACCTATGTTGACCGCATGCCGGAGAATCAAGAAGAAATCTATTTCCTGTCCGGGATCTCTCGGGAGGCACTGGATAGCAATCCGGGCATGGAAATATTTAAAGCCAACGATATTGAAGTGATCTACTGTTTTGATCCCATCGATGAATTTGTGCTCCCCGGTCTTATCGATTTTAAAGATAAAAAGATACTCTCAGCCGACCAGGCCGATCCGACAAAACTTTCGAATATCGCTCCCGAGGAAAAGAAAAAACCGAAGAAAGAGCGTGGAGAGGATGTCAAAGACTTAGATAAACTGACCCGTCGAATCAAAAATATTCTGGGAGATAAAGTCGAGGATGTTCGCCTTTCTGAAAGGCTGGTGGACAGTCCGGCGGTTCTGGTGGCCTCAGACAAGACCATGTCCAAACAGATGGAAAAGATCATGCAAATGGTGAACAAAGACACCAAGCCCATCCCGAAAATCATGGAGATCAATAAAACCCATCCCATGATTAAAAACCTTTTACATATGTATAAGAAGAATGCCAAAGACCGAATCCTCACAAAAATCGTCAACAGTCTGTATGACAGTGTTCTCCTGCTAGACGGTACTATAGCCGATCCCCACGACATGGCCTCAACCATGCAGGATCTCTTATCGGAAACAGCCAAACTGTATATCAGTGGAAAAGAAGAGAAGACAGCCAATGATAAAATGTAAGCATGAATCGTTATAAAAACGTGCCCGGCACTTTCGAAAGTGCCGGGCACGTATATCCACCTACATCGTCAATAGGCAGATAATCCGAAAACTAACGACCTCTTAACACGGCGATGAGCACAATCACCGCAATAATAATCCAATAATTAAAAAAGAGCTTGAGGTGCAATCCCAGGAGAATGAGTAGACCGACATCATCGATGGCTTCATTTCCCGGGTAAAGCTTAATGGTTCCCGATTTGTTTAACAAATTTTCCGGTTTAAACAAGAGAATATTTTGATTCTCCTTGTTTTGCCAGCCCCATCGGCCGCGAAAAAAATCGACACACTTCCACACATACTCCTTACCCGAGACCATCCTCAACACACCGTTATTGTTCCCATACCATTTCAAGTCGATATCTGCAATCTTTCTATCAAATTCAGTGTCATGGACCTCAATCGTTCGGTTAAATCCTCCATATGATTTGAAATTCAAATTTTTGTTATTCACTTCACCAGACGCAGATCCACTAAATATATTCTTCCTTTTCAGGACACCTATTTCTTCTCCCTCGGACGCCAGTACATATTCCTTCCGGAATCCGCTCACAGTTTTCCAGGAAATTGCTTTACCCGAACTCGAATTCACGACTCAATCCTCCTGATGGTTACCAGACAATAAGAATCATCTATTTCATAAACAAATTCGTAAGACAAAAACGCTGATGGATATGCTTCCGTATGGTTTCTCACAGCCAACATTCACCTCATATTATTATTTGGCATTAATTCCAGAGGATTTAGCAAGGCATTATAACTCGCTTCCAAACGATCCCGGTAGGGTCGGAAAGATGCCTGAATCACCTCGGGCAGGCCATCCTGCCAAGGCAACCGACCCCGGTCCTGTCTCAGCGCTTCGATTTCAGTTTCCAAAGTACCACGCCATGATCTTGAATACCGCGTCGCACCTTCCTCTTCTAATTTCTCCAACTGGTTGCGCAGCATGGCGAGTACCATACGGTTCACAATACGGATGATGCGATTACGCCGCTGCTCCCTGACATCATCCCTTTGCCAATCTCGTGTTTCTCCTTCTTCATCCTCTTCCCAGTGGTACCGTGCATAGCCCTCATCGTCACCCATCATTTGAAATTCGGGACCATCCTCGGGCAATTTACCGAGCCATGAATAGTAGCCCACCGTATAGATATAATAGTATTCTCCCAATCCCATCCCTTCATCCAAGAGAGCATAATTACGGGCAGTAAAGTACTCTGCAAGCTTGGGTATGGCACCAACACCTTTTCGAATAATACCCAACACCCGCCAGAAAGGCCGATCTTCTTCCTCGACACCGTGTACATCGTCGGAAATATTTC
>CAZYTI010000014.1:0-17265 GCA_964650065.1 uncultured bacterium | reverse complement strand
CCTTTTTCAGTCCGAATTACAAACTAATAAATCTGGAGGAATATTCCAATTCCGTCTGGAGCTATACATACTGATGCAGTGGTAACTGCAACTGGTGGTTACCAGGATGACTGGATTGCTTTGGCTGAAACCGAGATTAATCAATCCTACAACTATACTCAAATAAGTAACATTAGTTATGAGGTTGTTCGTAGAGTTAATGTAGGTTACAAAGAGTACGGACATAATTATGCGGATCACTTTGAGTCTTTTATTGAAGATACCGATATCGCAGGTAAAATGGATACGTGCGGTGCCGATATATGTATTCTCCTTGTTGATGATGAAGAAGAAAATGGGTGGACAGAGAGTATACCGGCTACTAATAAATTTGATTCCTATGCTGTTGTACATTGGGACGCAGCTACTGGAAATTATTCATTCGCACATGAAATTGGCCACTTGCACGGGTGCCGCCATGAGTGGATAGATCAAAGAGAAGACTCAGAATACCATGGGTGGATAAGTGATGGTGATAGTCTATATAGAACAATTATGGCAACCAATAATCATACTGGTTATACACGTATTAATTACTGGTCTAATCTTGTTATCCTCGTAGAGGGGGATACAATGGGTACATCGATTCCCATAGAAAAAGGTGCAAATTGTCGAAAGGCGTTGATGGAGTCCGGAGGAGATATATCTCTTTTTAACTCGCCTATTCCACCTCCTACACCGCAAAATCTTACTATCACAAATGCCGGTCACATCAACGAGAGTCCAATTTTGAGTTGGGATGCAAGCACAGCAGCTGATGAATATAAAGTTTATAGAACGACAGGAACTCTCTATCCTACCGGTTGGGGAGTAATTACCACTACCAGTTCAACTGGGTATACAGATGAAGAAGTAATTATAACATCAGAACAAGAAGCTCTTGATAGCTACCATTATAGGGTCAAAGCATTCCATGATTGGGGTATTTCTGGTTATTCCAATATTGTCAACACTTGGGGTGAAGGTCTCACAAAACCATTTGTGGATTTAAATAAGTCGCAACCAAGAGAATTTGCACTGCGACAAAGTTATCCAAATCCAAGTAATCCGACTACGACTATTCAATACGACCTTCCTGAGGCTGGTCATGTAGTTATGGAGATTGTAAACCTCATGGGCCAGGAGGTAAAGATCCTGTTGAATGAGTATAGAGAAGCTGGTTTTCATTCGATAGTCTGGGATGGTACAAATAATCAAGGTCATGAGGTTCAATCGGGAATTTACATGTACACCCTTCAAGTTGGAGGCAGGGTATTTACAAATAAGTTAACTTTCGTAAGATAAGGAAGCATTTCCGGTAGGTTTTGATAAAAAGTATGTTATTTCTTAGATTATGGACGAGAAGTAACCGGAAGTCATTCAAAACTTACCGGAGGATTTATGTACAATACACGGAGTAGTTTATACGATCGGATACTAGAAAAGACGCCGGAACAGGTATTTATCAATTCATTGAGGAAGGAGTTTGAGCTTTCACCTGCAGAGAGTAATGGGGTATTGGCGCTTGCAAAGAGTTGTTTGTTTGGGCAGGCTCCATCCAAAGCAGGCAAGATAAAGTTCATATGTGCCTCCCAAAATGCGAAAAACGGCAAGCCACTCAAAGATCAGGAGCTAATAGAAGTTGAGCTAACACTTGACGCCGGCATCGAAGATTTGAATGTTTTGAAGGATTTTGGTGCGAAGACACTTCGTCAGTTAAAGGTAATGCGTTTGACAGAAGAGACCTGGGATCAGGGAGGCACTTTAACTCAGGAAGATATCGGCCGCATCCTTCAGGTGACAGACAGGACTATACGACAGGATATTCGGGAAATTCAGTCTGACGGAAATTTCGTACACACCCGTGGTACAGATCATGACATAGGCCGCAGCTTGTCGCACAAGAGCCGTATCATAGAGTTATATTTAAACGGCGATCCCTATGCTGTAATCATGCGGAAGAGCCGTCACAGTGCCTTTTCGATCAAGCGTTACGTATGCAGTTTTGGCCGTTTGCTACTGCTTTTGGATCACGGAATGAGCGATGTCCAGGAGATCAGCCGTCTTTTGGGGCAAAGCGTTCGACTGACCGAAGAATATCTTAAAATATTTGAATGCCATAAAAAAGGCGATAAATGGCCAAAGATATATGTTGAGCTAATAGAGCAACTGAAGACATTGTATCCTTCCAAAAAAAAGTTTGATCGTGGAGGGCGCCATGAAAACTAAAGCTCTAAATCGATATGAATCAATACCTAAGCGTAGCTTTCGAAATTCAGTCATACGGTTGTTGGAAGAGTACTATAAACTGATAGGCAGTCACAGAGTGATCCAGATGATAGCGGATGATATTTTAGAATTACATAAAGAATTTTACCATGAACTGGAGAAGGAGAGCTTTGGGCATATTGTGTGGCGTACAACGAAGTCTACGCATCGCAAACCGAGCTACGGGACCAAGGTGGAAGACTACCAGGTCCAGACAGTAATACTGCCGTTGGTCACAGATGCCGATATTGACAATCGAATTAAGAGTCACTACTCGTATCGTGGTAAAGAAGGGAAGCGTAATTACCAGAAGCAGAGGGAACGAGACATCGAAGTAATGGCCCGTCTTATTAAGAGCGCGGCAGAACAGGGCGGGTGGTTAAAGGGCGCTGAGTTGAGCGTTTTACTAAATCGCTCATTGGGCACGATATGCGGTTACATGCAGAAATATCATGAAACGCATGATGACATATTGCCAACGAAAGGGATGATGCTCGACCAGGGCAGCAAGCCGACACACAAAGGTGCGATTATAGATCTTTTTGAGCAAGGCTATCCGGAACCTGATATCGCTCGGATGACGAACCATACGATAGAGTCGACGAGTCGCTACATAAAGAATTATAAAAATATAAAGATCCTTCTGGAAAAGAACTTTACTATAATGGAAATAGTGCGGGTTACCGGAAGAGGCCGCAGTACCGTACTTCAGTACCGTGATTTAATATATAAATATCATTCATCATTAAATAATAAGACACTTGGAAAAAAGGAGGAGAATTGATAGGTTAGGGCATTGGGCATCGCTTTGCTCATTTTCCACAAAACAACCTACCGGAAAATTTTCCTAAACGTAGATAATAAGGAGACGGGATACAGAAGGAAGGTAATCGGTTGGAAAAAAGGTGAACGGCAAAAACGGTAAACGGTGAACGGTAAAAAAAGGTAAACGGTTAGCCGCTGTCCCTGACAGCCGTCGTGTAACTTGAACGTGCCCGGCACTCGGGAAGTACCGGACACGAAGCAAGTTGGTTGTTCTTTGGCGTGTCCCAAGTTTCCAGGAGCTTTACGATGAGGTTGGTGACACGCTGGATTTTTTGGGCATCGTAAAGCAGAGGCGCATCATGCAGATGGTTTATTGAGTATGTAAAAAGTTTCGATTGATTTAACGAAAAATTACGGTGTATTGAAAAATGTGTAGCGGACATCAATAATCTACCATTTGAGTTCGGCAATAATTTCCTGTTGATCTGTTACTGTGATAAAGCTTCATCTTTACCGACACTTCAATAAAGGGTGTTAAATTTCAGTTATTATTAGCTCTAACTAGAAAACTACTTATGTGCATGGGAAAAGTATACTTCAGAAGCTACAAATAATAGGCCATATTCTCAGGAAAATGCAAAAAATTTATGGTGACCACAAAAAATTCATTACATAAAAAAAATACTTTGATTTCAAAAAAAAATACCATATATTTAACCCTTTGTATAGGTAGTACATAGCTTTATCGCGTTGTAGAAGTTACTTATCCTATAAGATTGTGTGGGCATCACCCTTTGCCTCTTGCTTTTAGGAATTTTCAGGTAACCTTTTTTTCGAAAAAGTGAGAAGCGAGTTGTACGCGTTTTTGTTTTAAAGAAAGAGGAAGTAAAATGGAACAAGGAACTGTCAAGTGGTTCAACAGAACAAAAGGTTTTGGATTTATCGAACGGGAAGAGGGAGAGGATGTGTTTGTCCATTTCAGTGCTATCGAGGGAGAGGGATTTAAAAACCTCGAAGAGGGTGATTCGGTCGAGTTTGAAGTCACCCAGGGTCCCAAAGGTCCACAAGCAGCAAGTGTGAGAAAGCTGTAGAATCGTCCTGTAAATAAATAATCCCGCTGGTCGAAGTGATCAGTGGGATTATTTATTCCTCAAAATGTACTAATTATGCAGGATTATCTTTCCACAACATAAAATTGAGAAGGCTTCGACTTTTCATATTCATGTGATTGATTCGCCTGGCGGCTTTTTCTGTCTCATGCCAAGCGGAACGAAGTTCCTTCGTTTGTTCGATCATATGCTTGATCTTTTCTTTGTCATCCGTGTGATTGACATCTCGCAGTTGTGACTTGAAGTGCTTATATAACCGACATAGATTTGTCGATACTTCTCCGCCCTCCTCAATATTTAAATATGCCAACAATTCAGAAAAAATGTTTTGGGCTTTATGGATGTTCTTGTCTGCATCTTCTAAATTTTGTCGTATGAAATCTTTGTTGGCCCGATCTAGCACTTTAATTATTATATCATAAAGAATAACAACCAAATGTCCTCTGGACGCTGTCCTCATGCGGGTGATATGATACCTGTTCAAAGCGCTTTTCATTTTCTGCTACTCTCTCTTCTGTCCCTATGTGAGTCGTCGTTCAAGTAGAGGAAAAGTTTTCCATCCCAAATTGTGATGACTGTGAAGTTTTTGCCTCGGTTTTTGAAAACCCTTGTTTTGGTCCTGAAAAAACAAACGTGTCTAAATATTTCAAAATAAAAATGTTGTTTTAATTTTCCCTCTTTATTTCTGCAGAGGCATGGAAAAGAATACAAATTTAATACCAGTCGATGCAAAAAGGCATGGTTGTAATTTTTTTGACAAATATGTAACAAGAAAAGGGAGAAGCGTATTATTTCAAGATATGAATCCTTCGAATAAACGCCTCTTTTCCCCGAACGATTTCGATTTGGGTACTTTTACATTTTGGGCAAGAAAATAACGGTAGATTCAAATGGTAGGCAGAATCTTCCTTCACGACCAATGGGCCCTGGAACCCGCAGTCGTGACAGTGAATTTCAGCTTTGATCTTTTTAAACTCTATCTTTGCCCCATCGGCAACGGTTCCTTCGAAATTTGTTTCGACCCAGAACCTGATCTGATCAATACCAAGAAACGTGAGCTCTCCAATTTCGATCTCAACAGCTTCGACTTTTAAGGCCTCTTGTTTCCCAGCTTCTTCCAGGACGGTATGAACGATGGATTGGGCAATGCTTGCTTCGTGCATCTATTTGGTCGATAAGTTTAATGCTTTTATCAATTTGTCAATCCCATTTCCCGTTCTCCCATTGGTGAAAACGACTTCGAGATCGGGCTTTAGCTTAAGGGCATCCCGCTTCAATTGATTCATGTCAACTTCCATAGGTTCGGCCAGGTCCATCTTATTAATGGCCAGGACAGCGGCATTCTGAAATATGTAGGGATGTTTGACGATCATGTAAGGACCTTCAGTGGTTGAGACGACCACCATTCTCTGATGTGTTCCAACCGGCCAGCCTCCCGGGCAGATGAGATTTCCCACGTTCTCTATGAATAATAGATCCAGATGGGTCAGATCAATCACATCAAGAGCATTCTTGATCATATTGGCATCCAGATGGCAGCCCCCATCGGTATTGATTTGCAATACGGTGGCGCCCTTTTCCTTGATTCTGTCAGCGTCGATGGTCGTTGTGATGTCCCCAGTTATGGCGGCTGTTCGGTATTTCCCCTGAAGATGCATGACCAATTGTTGTATGATAGTCGTTTTTCCCGAGCCAATTGAGCCGAGAATATCTATGGCATGAATCCCATGGTTATTTAACAGGTCGATATTTTTATTGGCCAGATCATCATTTTTGCCATAGAGATTTCTATCTATTTTAATTTCTATGACTTTGCCTTCTTCTGTATGCATGGTTTTCATGATATTTGCTCCGAAATGTCTATTCGTTCATTCATACTGCTAGTCGGTTTTAAAAATCTAATAGATGGTTAAATTACAATATTCCTATTTGAAAAGCAAGGAGATTCAATGAAAATTTTAATAGATCCCTTGACTTTTAGATGATTTTAAAGCATATTAAATAATCTAAAATAGATGTTTTATACAATGAATAAATATAGTTTAGAGGAGGGAGAAAATGTCTCTAATTAAAGATCTTATTACTGACGCTAAAACAAACGTGGTTGAGAGTCCGACCCTGGAGACCATTGCACGTGATGGCAACTTGGGACGGGCGAGGATGGCAGAATTATACAACATGTTTTACACCCACGGTCCGGGGAATGGGACAATGCTGAGCCTCCCGTTTGACCAACTTGTCGAACACGGGGTGGGGCACACCCTTAAGTGGGAAAGATCTGCTGATCCGAGGGCGGTCATAGAACTGGGTAATAGGGGGGACTTCTCGGCACTGGCTCTCTCCATTGGTCAAGCCGAGAAGTATCAGAACCTGATTCGGCCTGACTTGCCATTGATTGTCAAGGTTGACGGGCATTTCCTCATCGGAAAAGATGTATCCTATCATAGACACTCAACAATGGCCACGATTGAAAGAGCTCTAACTGCAGGAGCCAATGCCATCGGTTTCACGTTTTACATTGGCGGTGAGGAGACTCAGTATGATGTAGAAAGAGTTGCAGAGTTTACGGATATCTCGCATCAGTATGGCAAGCCTGTATTCATGTGGGCGTACGCTCGGGGACCTGTTCCTGCGGCTATGGGTGCGGATAGCCTGTTTTGGTGCGCTCAGGGAATTTCCGCCGCAGAATCGATCGGAGCTGATGTCGTAAAACAGAAGTTTCCTGCACCCGCCAAAGATAAGGCGTTGTACGAAGAATACCTGAGTGAAGTCGATGGGAAAAAGGGATACTACTTCGCCGGTATGCCCGAAGTCGCGGGTCTTCTGGATCTCGAACCCGATGACCCTAAGAATATCCCATATGAATTACATGTGAAGAGATTAAATTTTCTGGCTAAGGTGGCGCCAAACACGATAAAGATTATCTCAGGAGGTCCAAAATCCAAGGATCCTGAGAAGGATCTAATCGAGACGACTCGAGTGGTCATGGATTCCGGTAATGAAGGCAGAATTGTGGGTCGGAATTTGTGGGGCAGACCAGTAGAGGAAGGAATCGATCTTGCCAGGAAAATCGTTGATATTATGCGTGATGAGAAGTACCACAGGAAGCTGACAGAGCCGCGCTTCACCGGAATTTATTGAGAATATGAAATGGTGAAGATATATGGCTGATGATGCATTAAAACTTCTGCTCTTTGATATCGATGGTACTTTGATTCGGTCTGCGGGTGCCGGGCGACGTTCCATGGAGAGAGCCTTCGAGCAGCTCTATGGTATAAAAAGTGGGTTTCACGGTGTTGAGATGATGGGGAGGACCGATCCGGCGATTGTGAAGGAGGCCCTGGAGAATCATGGATTGGAATACCAGGCTGGGAAGATGGAGACATATAAAAGACTTTACTTCGAGTTTTTAGAAGGGGAAATCGAACTGCCCCGGGATGGGAAGCGGGTTTGCATCGGGATTCCGAAACTCTTGTTCACACTGGAGCAAAGATCTGAACTCGTACTCGGCCTTCTGACCGGGAACTGGCGAACCAGTGGCTTGATCAAGATTCGTCATTTCGGTCTCGATAAATATTTTATACTTGGGGGGTTTGCCGATGATTCGGGCATTCGGGAAGAGCTGGTTCCCATTGCCATCGATCGTTTTAAAAAACAATGCGGGTTTTCCATCGAGTCACAAAATGTGTATGTCATTGGCGATACGCCCCTGGATATCCTGTGTGCAAAACCACACGGTGTCCGGTCTGTGGCGGTGGCTACGGGTTTTCATTCGGTAGATGAGCTTGCGGTCGAAGAACCGGATTTTTTGTTTGAGAGTTTTGAGGAGACTGAAAAGGTGATAGAGATATTCTATTCATGAAATAGATTTAAAGTCTTGTAAATTAGACCTCAAAGGTCTTGGAGACCTTTGAGGTCTTTTAGTTTGACAAGATGAATATTTAACTTGATTTTCTCCCAATGTATTTTATACTTTTTAATAATTCACATGCATGGATATCAAAATCATTCAATCCAGCACTTCGATTGAGAAATTGGTAGTTAATTCTGGAGGTTCACCATGAAAAAGCATATTAATATTTACTTAATTATTATTGTTGCGATTGCAGTATTCTCTACTTCAGCCTGGTGCCAAACCGCCGGCGGTATTATGGTCGATACGGATCTGGCTCCTCTGCTCATCAATGAAATTTCTGGCGAACGGGCTTTGGATTATGTAACTAAAATTTCCCGTTTTCATCGTATTCGTGGTGGCGGTCCTGGGTCGGGTTACAACGATGCCGTCGATTATGTGGAGAAAGAATTAAACACCTTTGGTTTGGACGACGTGCATGTCGAAAGATACCTGTCCGATGGATTTGCCACATACCTCAACTGGCAGTCGCCCGTGGGTTGGCGGATCAGGGGAGGCAGGCTCTGGTTGGTTTCACCACGTAAAGAACTGTTGGCCGATTTTTCGCACATTGCTGTATCTCTCATGGCCTATAGTCGGGGAGGTGAGGCTGAAGCCCAGGTCGTCTTTGTGGGGAATGGCATGTCAGAGTCTGATTATGAAAATGTCGATGTGAAAGGGAAAATTGTTTTCGCAACCGGGGGAAACGGGGATGGAGTTCATCGTGAAGCGGTTTTAAAAAGGGGTGCACTGGGCATCGTTGTAGGGCCTTCGAATCGTGAAGATCGGCTGGAATATCCGGATCTGGTGGAGCTGAAACGTCTTTACTTTTCGGGTGAAGAGCGAGAGAAGGCAGGCTGGGGATTCAGTCTGTCACGGCGGCAGACGAATCGGCTGTTAAGGCTTTTCGATTCGGGTGCGGTGGTACGCATGCACGCCGATGTGGAGGCCGACCTCTTTGATGGAGAAATGCCCGTTCTCTCTGCCCTCATCAAAGGCCGAACGAATCCCGATAATGAAGTCCTGATTATGGGGCATCTGGATCATTACAAGCCGGGTGCCAACGACAATGCATCGGGTTCGGCCGGTATGATGGAAATAGCACGAACGTTTGCCCAGCTCATTCGATCCGGACGGATGGAAAGACCCCATCGATCCATTCACTTTCTATGGCTTCCGGAAATGCATGGTGCCATGGCCTACGTCGATAAACATACGGATATTGGAGAGCGGGCTTTGGTGGGCATCAATCTGGACATGATCGGTGAACATTATGAGGCATGCCGGTCCCATATGATGATGACTCGACCGCCTTTTTCGAGTCCCAGCTATTTGGGGGACGTGGTGGAAGATATGCTCCTCTGGGTAGATGGACTCAATTTGTTCTCCCCCCGTGGAAGTCTGACCCGGTTGAACTATCGGGATGTAGGTTATTCCGGGGGAAGTGACCATGTGATATTTACGGATCCGAGCATCGGAGTCCCATCTCTCATGCTGGTCCATGCCGATGTGTTTCACCATACTTCATTCGATACACCAGACAAGTGTGATCCCACGGAATTACGTCGAATTACGACAGCAGCGGCAATGGCAGCATTGGTCATTTCCAATGCCCAGGATGAAAAGGCCGTGGATATCGCTGCATATGTTGCGGAGAAGGGACTGGATCGACTCCATCAAAGGACCCGCGTGAGTATGGGACTGCTCAGAGACCTGTCGAAAACCGACGAATTTCCGGGAAAGGCTCCCATATTGTATCGACGCATATTGCGCTATGCCGAGATCGTGGGGGAAGTTGAGAAGGATGCCGTTGCATCTTGTAAAGAACTGTGTGCAAGGTCAACAACGGGTAAAATGATCGACGACTTGGCCGGAATCATTAAAAAGGATGTGGAAGCGGAAAAAGCACGGCTGGAGCAATACTACCGCTTCGTGTGTGATGAAATGGGGACGAAAGCGACGATTTCTAAATTGTCGAATATGGAGAAAAGGGCACAAAAAATGATTCCCAAAAGATTATTCCGGGGACCCTTACCGAGCCAGTTTTTCCAGACAGCACTGGATGAAGATGCACAATGGTATCGAGATAATGCGAGCAAAAGTGGTGGTAACATGGGTAATAAGATGTATGAAATCGCCAATTTTACTAACGGAAAACGGAGCCTGCTTTGGATTCGGGATGCCGTCAGTGCAGAATTTGGTGAAACCGATGTGGAATTTGTTATTAAATATGTGGAGGATCTGAAAAAGCTAAAATTAATGACCTGGTGAATTTTACATACAGTACTTAAAGTATTTAAAGTGCCTAAAGTGAGCTAAAGTTAAATGTTTTCATTTTAGGCACTTTAGCTCACTCGTTATGATGAATACCGATCTAATAATGCTCTTTTATTGCTTCAGTCGGCGAAGATAACTCCGGAGTTCTTCGACCATGCGCCCACTGTGGGTTCCTTCGTTCGTACCCATATCGATGTAGGTGGCGTTTTTCATCATTGAAACGATTTGTTGAAGGTTTTTGGGTTCGTGCAGTTTATCTTTTGATGCTCCGGCGATCAACGTGGGATAATCAATATCCCGGAGACGATCCCACACTTCATATTGAGAGAAAGCCAGAGCAGCCTTTTTTAGTTTCCATGGATCTGCAGCATAGAGATTTTGACAGTATTTTTCATATTGTGCGTGACTGCTGGTTGTGTCCAAGCGGAAGTGTTTCAAGTACCACAGGATAAATGGACGTAAAATGAAATAGAAGGAGGGATAAAAGGTCCTGATTAAGGCCATACCGAATTTTGGAACCCGAAACACGGCATTGGGACCGATGAGGCACAGACAGAGAGGATTTTTTTTCAGGAAGCGACAACAATCAAGAATGGCCGTGGCCCCCAATGAACTCCCCATCAGCATATAACCATTATCCTCAATGTTAAATCGCGATATTAATTCAACGACGTCCTTTCCGATGGCTTCGACGTTGTATTCGGTCTTTCCTTTTATTTGAGACGAAATCTTCTCCCGGGTTTCGATATAGTATACGGTAAAATCCCTGGTCATTTCAAGGAGGACATCTTTCCAACCCTCTATTAAAGAAGCCCAGCCGGAAACAAAGAAGACAGCCGGTGTCTGAGCTTGTACCGGTGGGAAGAACGTGATTACTTCAAGGGAAACATTGTCCGTTATCGGAATCATTTCTTGCTTGTATGTGGTGCCAGGAGCACAGTAGTCGGATATGTTTTTTTGTTCTGTTTTTTTCATGGAATGTATTTGTCTCCGTTATTTAATTTGATCATCAAAAACGGTGTCGATTCATGCGTGCGTACCATTTTTTGTTCTGTTTATAAAGATTTTTGAATTCTATGAACAGATTATCATAAAGTTTTCTGTTCTTTTTGTCTGGCATGAAGCTTCTATCGGTTTTGATATACTTCTTTATATCGTGAAATGAATCAATATAGCCTAAGGTCCAACTCGCCAACAAGGCAATGCCTCTGGCACCGGCCTGTTGCGGGTCTGCCACCCGGTTAATGGTTCGGTTTGTGATATCGGCGAATATTTGGCACCAGATATCACTCTTTGCCCCGCCACCGATGATGTTCAACTGAGACACTTTATGATAGAGTTTTTCCAGAGTTTCCATGGCCCAGCGGGTATTAAAGGCAATACCTTCAAATACGGCTCGAACCAGATGCTCGCGGGAGTGATTCAACCCGATGTTGTAGAGTCCGGCTCGGACCAAGTCATCGTCTAAAGGACAGCGTTCCCCGTACATCCACGGAGTAAACATGAGACCCGCTGCCCCCGGGCCGGCTTCTTCGGCCAGTCGATCAAGAATTTCGTAAATTTCATCGACATGACTCTCTTTAATGAGTTGTTTCTCGTGGTAGAGGACTCTGTTTTTGAGCCATTCCAGGCAAATGCCGGCCGTCTCTTGATGCGCCATGCCCAGATAGTATTTCTCAGGATAGGCACTGCCGGTACAACCGGTATAATGGGGGATATCCACTTTTCGTTTGGAAAAATGACCTGCAACCCAGCCACTGGTCCCCAGGCTGATGTGGAGTTCACCTTCATTGATGGCTCCTGAACCCAGGGCCGCTGCACTCAAATCACCGGCACCGTTGATCACCGGTGTGCCGGGGAGTAGACCCGTTTGATTCGAAGCCGATTGTGAGATATTACCGACAATGGCAGCACTCGCTTTTATTTCAGGAAGCTTATCGGGAGTGATTCCTGCCAGGCTGCATAGTTTAGAGTGCCATTGATTTTTATTTTTCCGGGAATCCATGAGCCACCAGATATAGGCGCTATCTGCGGACGAGACCATATTCCCTGTTAATTGATAAATCACGAAATCTTTGACATCGAGAAACTTATATGTATTCGAGAATACTGCGGGCTCGTAAGCCTGCAGCCAGAGTAATTTGCCGATCTGTTCCTTGCCTGTATGGCCGGGACTCCCTCCAGTAATTATAAGAAACCGTATGATATGGAAAATATTATACCCCATGATTCTTGGAGGGGTCCACAGTTTTTCCCGCATGATATCCGCACTTCGGCCATCCAGCCAGCACATGGCGCGTCGTAGAGGTTTTCCATCCTCTGAAACAGGAACAAGGCCTTGTGTCTGAGAAGAAAATGTTATCCCGGCGACATGTTTGGCCTTGATACGGGTTTTTTTCAAGACCATTCGGGTCGTTTCACATACGGCGTTCCACCAGTCGTTGGGATCCTGTTCTGCATACCCGGGAAGAGGGTGATACATCGGGTATTCCTTTTTTACCTCATCGATGATGTCTCCATGTACGGTTATCAGAATGGCCTTATCGGCACTGGTTCCCATGTCGTGGGAGACGATGTATTTTTCAGGCATGACAAAAGTCCTCATGGATGGATGATACAGTTCTTACATATCCGAAAAACAGATTGAACGAACTTTCTTCGGTAATGACTGGCGTTCTCTCTTCTCATAATTGTAACATACCATACCGTTTTCGGCAAGAGCGATGGGGGTTTCATCAGAAGAGCGGGTTACGCGGTAGAAGAGACGAAAGCCGCACCGTGTGGGTTCCGCGGCAGCCACTTCGAAACGGAGGGTATCACCAGCAAAGGCTTCACTTTTGTAGTTAATGGCGACGTCAGCCAGGATGAGGGAGGTTCCGCCACAGTCGATTTCGGTAAATTCATGGTATTCAAGAAATGCAACACGCGCTTCGTGAATAAGGGAGAGCAACCGGTCGTTTCCCAGATGGCCGCCGTAGTTTAGATCGGTCGTGCGCACAGTAATGTCGGTAGTGAAAAGATAACTGTTTAAGGGTTTTAATTTTACTCGTGGCATGGTTCGAATCCTTAGTTAAGAGTCGGCTCCTACTCTTAGATTTCTACCTCGGTACCAATTCCAGCCTCAGTGGCCTTATCGTACACCAGTTTTGCCGTTGCGGCATCCTGGATGGCCAAACCGTTGGATTTGAAGATCGTAATCTCTTTTTCGTTAACCCGGCCCTCTTGTTTGCCGATAACCACATCTCCCAGTTCGGCATAAAAATGGGATTCATTGATGGCCCCTTCCTGGAGAGGAATCATGACGTCACCGGCCTCGCTGAAACAGGCTTCTCTGGAGTCACCCACGAGTTTGGATCTTTTGATGATTTCCGTATCCAGCTCACGGGCATTGGGTGTGTGACTTCCGATGCCGTTGATGTGAGTCCCTGGCTTCACTTTAGCTCCATCGAAGAGGGGTGTGGGGGAAGAGGTTGCTGCACAGATAATATCGGCTTCCAGGATCGCTTCGGGAGAATCGACTTTCTCTACAGGAATGTTCAACTTGTCACTCATCTCCGTGACGAATTTGTCAACGGTCTCGTCGGAGATATCGTGCACATAGGCTTTGGAAATCTTCCTGGCTTCGGTCACGGCCCACAATTGGGTGCGTGCCTGTACGCCGGCTCCGTAAATACCGGCGGTCATCCCCTTGTCGTCTCGGGCCAGGTGTTTCGTGGCGACGCCAGATCCTGCACCGGTGCGGACTGCGGTTAGATAACCTCCGTCCATAATGCAGATCACATCTCCGGTATCGGGATCCTGGAGGAGTACCTTGCCGAATATTACAGGTATTTGATATCTCTTGGGATTGTTCTTGTAGACCGTAACGACTTTACAGGCCAGAGCGCCCATTTCCTGTAAATAGGCCGGCATGTAAAGCGACAATCCATCAGGAGGTTTGATATTTATTCGTAGGGGGAGTGCTGCGGTCCCATTGGCCAGCTCTGCGAAGCCCTTTTCAACGACCTCCATGCAACCTTTCATGTCCAGGACAGACATGACGTCCTTCCTATTTAGAATGAGTGCCATGGGTGGTCTCCTTTTTAAACTTACTACCCTTTTAAAATTTTAAGTTCATTTTCAATTTACACAAATATATCAAAAAGTATTATGTTTCTGGTTTCTGGCTACTGGTTGCCGGTTGACTGAAAATCATTCATGCTGATTCTCTTTTTATCCAGAAACCAGAAACCAGCAACCAGGAACAGGTAATTTTCGGTTTGCCGCCATAGGAGGAATGCCTCCGGAGGAGAGGCAGAGCTTCGCTAACGGGCATTGTACTGTCTTATATTGTCACTGAACCAGGACCAAATCTTTTTATGAAATTCGTAGCTGGGCGGATGCTCCCGGAGTATGGTAGGAGCACTCTTTTCATCGTCCTCGGGTTTGATCCTGAATTTTCTATTTTCATCCCAGAGCATGGGAAATTCGGGATGAAATTGAAGGCCCAGTACATGGGGATATTTTTCGTGTTCTATTGCTTCAACGACTCTACCATCCATCGTCGTGGCCGCAATCTTCATCCCTTTGCCCAGTTTTTTCACGGCCTGGTGGTGAGCCGATATGATGTAAGGTTGGTCAGCGGTCAGGAATCCCAGGACAGAAATAAATTTTCCTTTTTCAACAAATTTTATTGGGTGCAAATTATAACCCATGAGTCTTTCCTGGGGATAAAGACGGGACAATGGATTGCTATGCCAATTTTCTCTGCCCAACAACACGACGTCTTCCAAATAGGTTTTACCATATTCTTCGGACCAGACATCCTGAATCAACGTGCCGCCGGTACCCACGTTCATGGTCTGTTCTCCGAGGCATAATCCCAGGACGGGAAAGTCCGGAGAAGATTCAAGAAAAGCGGAAAAGAGATCATCCTGGTAGCCCCCCAATAGATGGAAAATAAGCGAGAGCTCCACATAGTGGCGGAAGGGTGTCCTTATGCGGGTGAGAAGGTCTGTTTTTAAGCCGTAGGTTTCCGGCGGGATGTCAGCACCTCCGAATAAGATGATACCGTCTGAATTTTCGAAGATTTTTTCAAAATCAGCAGTACAGGCGTTCTTTTGAAAGAGATTGCCTTTATTGAGCTCACCTATGATTTTATGAAATTTGAACCAATCGAGTCCGTTTTCTTGAACAAAGGTCTTTGATCTTTCATAATTGGTGACTTCTTTCTCGTGATAAGCACCCACTACGGTAATGTGATCAGTTGGAAAAAAGTTTTGTTCTCTGAGTCCCATGATAGCCCGGATGGAGCCCATAGATGGACACATGATGGAGACGATCAAATCTTGAGATTTGTGCTCGTAAGTATCGAAGTAGCGTTCTTCTAATTGTAATGGGGGTTCTCCACTGCAGCTCAGGAGAACGATTATAATAGTTAGAATCGATTTTTTAAGGATGTTTTCTTTCATTCTTAGGCTCCTACGTCTCGTTGAGTTTATTTCGAAATGATGGCAAAATTCTGAAACAAAGTGTATGGTGCATAGCGAGGAGCAGAAAATTTGCCATGCCCTTTGCATTCACTATTTTCCAGTCATATCCCAAACATCCTTCTATTCTTCAATCTCCGGCTTTTTCATGTACTTCTCAAACCACGCCATGAGATAGAGCTGTTGCAGGAGGCGGTGAGAGGGGCGCCTCCAGCCGTGGTATTCATCAGGCATCCGTACCAGGAGTGTCTCTTTCTTAAGCATTTTTAAGGCTCGGTAGTATTCTTCACTCTGGGGCATGGGTGTCCTCAGATCGGCCTCGCCTGTCATCACCATGGTGGGAGTGGTGACATTGCCAACATAGTGGAGGGGTGAACGGACGGCATATTCCATGGGATCTTCCCAGGGATATTTTTGAAATTGACGATACCAACTGGCCCCATCGGTATTGCCGACGAAAGAGTGCCAGTTGATTACAGGCCGCATGGACACGGCCGCACAAAAACGGTCGTTGTGTCCGACGATCCATGCGGTGAGGACGCCACCACCGCTGCCGCCACAGACGAATAGATTCTCCTCATCGATGAATCCCTTGGCAATGGCTGCATCCACGCCGGCCATCAGGTCGTCGTAATCCTCGCCCGGATAGGAAAATTGGATGCCGTTTACGAAATCCTGGCCGTAACCGGTGCTGCCCCGGGGATTCATATAGAGCACTGCGTAACCGTTGGCTGCAAAATTCTGCCATGCCCAATTGAAACGAACAGTATACATGGACCAGGGACCACCATGAATCCAAAGGAGCATGGGATATTTTTTATCGGGATCAAAATCCACGGGTTTGATGAGCCAACCCTGCAGATCCAATCCATCGTGTGACTCGAACCCCATTTCTTCGACTTCGCCCAACTTCACATTGGTCAGAACGTCCTTGTTTACATCGACGAGGGTTTTCAGTTCTGCCGGTTTTTTGAGGTTGAAGGTGGTTAAGAATCCAGGATTGTAAAAATTGGATATGTTTGTAGCAGTTTGGCCGTTTTTTGCAATGGATAAACCGGAGAGATAGTGGTTGCCCTGGGTGATTTGTCTGATCTTTCCACTGGTAGAGCAGAAATAAACATTACTCACGCCTTTCTCTCGCATGAGATAGTAGAGACCGGCACTGTTGGGAGCCCAGGTCATGCTGGATGGCGAGTTGGGCAAATCTCCCATCAAAAGGCGCTTACTCCCTCCATTGATATCCATCAGATAGAGACTGGATAGATGGCTGGTATAATTTTGATCATCGTACCCAGTATAGGCAATCCATTTCCCATCGGGTGATACACGGACGCCCCGATCCGGGCCTTTTCGATCTGTTATTGTGTTGATCTCAAGGGTCATCAAATCCACAGAGTAATTTTCGGATTCCCCTCGTAAATATTCGGCATCGGGTTTTCTGATAGCGCTATAAAATTTTTTTCCTCCA
>CAZYTI010000013.1:0-17348 GCA_964650065.1 uncultured bacterium | reverse complement strand
GGGAAAGTTAAGTTATCGATAAACTAAGAGCATTCAATGGACAATAAGAAATCAGAAGATATATTAAAAGAATTATCAGAATTCAGAGAAAATAATCTAAAAATATTACGACAATGATACGATGTGGTGAAATTAGCACAAGAACAAATATTAAAAAAAATTTGAATAGTGAGAATAATAAAACACACCTTAAACAGCAAAGATGATTTTCACCGATACCTTCCGACATTAATCTTTTCACATCGAGATTCTACCGGACACCGGCTGCACCACGGACTGACAGGTTTACATAAATATTGTCCGAATGCTACGAGAATATCATTGATGGGGATCCACCATTTTGGGGGCAGTTTTGTCCGCAAAATCATTTCCGTTTCGTCTGGTGCTTTGGTGTTCACATATCCGAATCGATTGGAAATTCGGTGAACATGTGTGTCTACACATATACCAGGTTTTCCGTATCCTAATGTGATGACAAGATTTGCTGTTTTTCGACCCACACCGGGGAATTCGAGAAGTTCATCGAGATCATCTGGCACTTGACCGTCGTACTGATCTACTAAAATTTTACATACCCGAAGAATATTTTCTGCCTTCCGCTTATAGAATCCGACGGGAAATATGGTTTTTCTAATTTCATTCTCTGATAATTGAAGCATGCTTTCAGATGTTTTCGCACGGCTGAAGAGTCGACGAGAAGCTCCAGCTGTCACTTCATCCTTGGTCCTCAGGCTCAACAGGGTAGAAATGAGTACCTGGAACGGATCTTTCGATCTCTCTGCGACCAGTGTAACGATGGGTACTTTCCATTTCCGATATTCCTTCTGGAGAATGGTCAGTACTTTTTGAATGGTTGGTGTGTCCATAGATTCATATCCCAATTACTTTTTCTTTTGCGACACTTCAGGATTGACGAGATTGGGTGGGATTTTGCCCTCCAATCCGGCGATGAGATTCTCAGCGGCTTTAACGGCCATTCTGGTTCTGGCCTCAACGGTAGCACTCCCGATGTGGGGAACAAGTATGACATTTTTCAGTTCATTTAGACCGATTTCAATTTTGGGCTCATTTTCATAAACATCCAACGCTGCACCGCCAATGGATCCGGATCTCAGCGACTCGACCAATGCTTTTTCATCGACGACCGGCCCACGACACGTATTGATAAGATAGGCTGTTTTTTTCATCATTTTGAGTTCGTGTGCACCGATGAGATGGATTGTTTCGGGTAGCAAAGGTACGTGAAGCGATATGAAATCGGATCGTTGAATTAGTTCGTCTAAATCCACATATCTGCCCCCATGTTTTTTTTCGATCGTTTCATTATGTTCTGTATCGGTGTATAGAATTTTCATCTTAAATCCGACCGATCGTTCAGCTACCGCAGTACCGATTCTTCCTGCTCCTACGATCCCCAGGGTACTGCCAGTGACCTTTTCCCCCAACATGAGCAGAGGACCCCATCCGACATATTTTCCCTCCCGTGTGAACTGGTCCGATTCGACAATGCGTCTGGCAATGGCCAGTATCAACGCCCAGGTTAAATCGGCAGTGGCATCGGTCAGAACGCCTGGTGTATTGGTAATCATGATTCCATGCTGTGTTGCAGCGTTGAGGTCGATATTGTTGTAGCCCACAGCATGGTTGGCAAATATTTTTGCATCTGAAGCAGCCCCTAAAATATCTTTGTCTATCGAATCAGTTAAAAGGCATAAAACGCCGTCACGTCCCTTAACTTCTTGAAGCAGTTCATCCTTTGTGAGCACACGGTCTTCGGGATTCATGTCCACGTGTTTACAATGATCTGATAAGATATCGATCCCCGGTTGAGGAATTGGTCGGGTCACAAAAACATTCCAGCTCATTTTAGCGCTCCCAATGGTCTAATCTTCAATGTTCAAATTCTATCCTTCAGGTTATCTATTTGCCTACGCTCTTTTTTCGTTGGCCTTCCCTTGGATTTCGAGCGATGTTTCTTTTCGGCTGCTCGATAGAGTGCGAGTAATTCCTGGTCTTCCGGCGAGAGTTGTTGCCTGATTTCCTCATGATAAAGTTCCCGGGCCTCTTTGGGCGGCAGACCGCGTTGTGCGAGGCCAAGAACTTCGATATGCCGATATCGGGCTCGATGGTGTATGGTGAGTTTATCACCGATGTGAAGAAATTTATGGGGTTTAGCAGTGGTACCGTTGACTTTAATCTTATGTCCGTCACACGCCTTGGCCGCTCGAGTTCGTGTCTTATAGAATCGTGCTGCAGAGAGCCATCGATCGAGTCGAACGGTATCCAGATCCTTTTTCATGACCCATAAATTAGGAAATTGTATCGAAGATTTCAAGAGAAAGTGAAAATATTTGTACTAAAGGTATCCGTTTGGTAAAACAAAATGCAAGAAAGTTTCTATTCTGAATTAACGTATCAATATCATTTTTTGGGATTCAATGAAGGACTTTCCCTCTGTCAATACTTCCAAACTATATATATAAACACCACTTGCGACTATACTGCCATCATTTGACTTGCCGTCCCATAGGGATGTGAAAAATCCTATATTTTTATGTTCATTCATAAGTGTTCGCATTTCATAACCCTGAAGGTTATAAATGGTTATTTTTACGTTTCCGGGCTCTGGGATTTGATATCTGATAATGGTTTCCATGTTAAATGGATTAGGATGGTTTTGACTGAGCTTCCAAGTGTCCGGTATTTGTTGAGATGCGGTCGGCTTGAAATATTCATATGCTCCGATATCGTAAGCTTTTCCAAGAGGGCGTTCAATTCCCTCAAAATCAAAAAGCACATTCTGGTGCGATAATCCGGCATCAATTGCAGGAGATGTCGATTGTAAACGAAAGTCATTGTTATTGATATTCATAAAATGAGGATCTATGTATGTCAGATTATTTGTAGCCCTATTCCCATCACCTATGTTAAGACTTGTAAGATTGTTATAACAAATATTATTAATAACCAAACCATTCATGTCGGCTTTCATTTCTATACTAAATCCATTGTTGTATAAAGTATTGTTCAAAATAAAGGTGTCCGTGGATATAACTGTAATTCCTGCCCAATTTTCAAATAAAATATTATTGCGAATGATGTTCCCTGTACCACCGCCCCATATGCGTATTCCATATCCGTTATTCTTTAACGTTTTACTGGACATATGATAAAAAGGTCCGCCATTATTGTAAACAACGTTATCTTCAAAGATTGAGTAACTCGTTGAATTTATATGAAATCCATAAGCACAATCATGAACGGTGTTCCCTTTATACAGATGGTTCACTCCATCTACATACCAACCGTATCCTGAACGCGGCCATCCTAAATCATAGACATGATTGTTAATAAATTGATAGTGATCACCCCCTGAAGCAGAATATCCCACCCCTAACAGATGGTGGATTTCGATGTTTTTAAAGGTAAGATGGTGTGGTTGTTCTCCTTCTCGATTCCGATTTATACGTATACCGTCCCTGTACAACAGAAGATCATGGAAAGTTATGAGTGTAGTAAAATCATCAGAATCATTCAAGTCAAGCTGACGTAAAGTATCGATAAGAGGATCGGAATCGGTAATTTCGAGATCTTCAAAAACAAGGTATTTGGGCACACCACGTAAATGAATTACATGGTACTCGTGACTACCCTCCATGTGACGGTCGATCGTCACATGTTCTCCCGGATAGGCCTTAATTACAATTGGGTTCTCAGCAGTACCCTGCAGGTCCCATTTATCAAAGGCAGGATATGTACCCTGTCGGATGAAAATAGTATCACCAGGTTGAACTACGGATAAAGCCTTGGGTATCGTCCTAAACGGGGCCATCATGGTTCCCGGATTATTATTATCACCATCAACGGCCACAAAGTAATTATTTCCGGTTATGGATTGAGACGAATAGAATGGTTGTAGATAATTCGTAGATATGAATATGAAAAAGCATACGATTAATCTTTTAATTAACAAAAAGTTCTCCTTCTTTATTAAGTTTAAGTTAAAGATATGATAACAATTTGTCAAGTAGTAAATTATTTGAATTATTATGATTAAAGTTGAAATTTAGAGTTTGATTAGTTACATTAATTCAAGGAAAAAGGGGTAAGAGAAACATTTATAACACGGTGCCGTAGAAAGAAATACAAGTTTTTCATCTATTTCGGAGCTTTTTTGTCTGTTACACTTCAAGATTTTACCATAAAATATGGCGATTTAAAAGCCGTCGATAGTCTATCTGCAGAATTTCCATCAGGTTCATCGGGTCTCTTGGGTGCAAATGGGGCTGGGAAGTCGAGTCTCATCAAGGGGCTCCTGGGACTTGTCCAAATCAGTTCAGGATCTGCATCTATCCTGAATCGGGATGTCAGCCTTGAGCGAAAGGCGATCCGGCAGATCATCGGTTATATGCCTGAAGATGATTGCCTCATTCCCGGATTCACAGGAATCGGTATGGTTCAGTATGCTGGGGAACTTTGCGGAATGAGCCGTGAAGATGCGATGCAGAGAGCTCATGAAGTGCTCTACCTCGTGGGATTGGAAGAAGCCAGATATCGCAAAGTGGAAACCTATTCTTCTGGAATGAAGCAGCGCATTAAGTTGGCCCAGGCTTTGGTTCACGATCCACAGCTTTTATTTTTGGATGAACCCACAAGCGGCATGGATCCAAAAGGAAGGCAGGAGATGTTGGATCTCATAGAGAGTATTGCCCATAGTGGAAAGATGAGTATTGTTCTGGCCTCCCACATTCTTGTGGATGTTGAGAGAACCTGCGATCGTGTGGTGATCATGCATCGGGGTAAAGTTTTGGAGCAGGGAAGTGTTGAAGAACTCAGGGGAAGTTATTCAGGTGTTTTCACGGTCCGAGTAGAGGGGGATAAAGAAAAATTTATTTCGGTCTTAAAGAAGAGAGGGTGTCAGGTGTCATTCGAAGGCCAACATTTAATGGATGTCACGTTACCCAAGGGCAAAGAAACAGATTTGATTTTAAAGGTCGTAGATGATACGGGTGTTCAACTTCGGAAGCTGGTCACCAGTGTTCAGACTCTAGAGGATGTTTTTGTGAAGCTGATTGGGGAGGACACCCATGCCGATTTATGAAGAAGGATACCAAGCGTGGCATGGGCAGTTGGAAGCCAGACCCTTGACATGGTGGGTCATTACAAAGACAGGCATCAAATTGCTCTGGAAGAAGGGTATGATAATATTGTTACTTCTTGCGTCCATTCCCTTTTTCGTAAGAGCGGTTCAGATTTATCTTGTGACACGGTTTGGAGAAACCGGAGAGATTGCCCGAGCTTTGAGGGATTTTCAGATCAATCCGGAATTTTTCAACAATTTTCTTCAAGGCCAGACCTTTTTTCTCATACTGGTACTCATTTTATCGGGAGCAGGTCTAATTGCCAATGATCGAAAATATAAGGCACTTCCGATTTATTTTTCCAAACCAGTTAGTTTTTGGGATTATATTCTTGGAAAATTTCTCGTCGTAGGATTTTATGGATGCCTCGTGACGTTGCTTCCAAGTTTCCTCTTATTTCTCGTTCGGGTCGCTCTGGCAAGGGATGCGACATTTTTAAAAGACTATTTTTGGATTCCTTTTTCAATCCTGGGCTATGTCGTACTTGCAACGGTTGTATTGGGAGGATTAATACTGTCTTTATCGTCTGCAGCACGGGGGACAAGATCGGCGGCCATATTGTTTTTTGCACTACTCACTTTCCCGGAATTATTTCGAGAAATATTATCCAGAGTTCCTGAAATCGGCCTTATTTCGATGAATGCAGACATTCGACAATTGGGATCGGTATTATTTAATTTGAATAGAACCTATCAGTTTTCTGTTGGATTGGCGTCTGTTATACTCCTGGGTGTTGTACTGCTCTGTGTAGGTGTGTTGAAGTTGAAAGTCCGGCCAACGGAGGTTGTACGGTGAATATTGTCGTAGAAAACCTTTCTAAATGGTACGGTCAAGTGATCGGTGTCAATAATCTCAATTTTACCATTGGTCCTGGCGTGACCGGATTCCTTGGACCCAATGGTGCGGGAAAAACGACATTACTCCGACTCCTGACGGGGCAACTCAAACCGAGCAAAGGAATCCTAACCCTTGAGGGTGAAGTCGTATGGAACCACCACGCGGTTCTTCGGGACGTTGGTTATTGTCCCGAGGTTGATGCGTTCTGGAACTACCTGACGGGGTGGGATTATGTCGTTAGTCTGCTCAGAATGCACGGTTTTGAGACCGATGAAGCACAGGCAAAGGCACAGAAAGCCATTCTGATCATGGATATGGATGAAGCGAAGAATAAGCGGATTGGCGGATACAGTAAAGGAATGCGTCAGCGTATCAAGATGGCACAAGCCATTGCGCATGACCCCATGGTTCTGTTCCTGGATGAACCATTAAATGGTATGGATCCCCTGGGGAGGCATACGACAATCGAAATGATAAAACAGATGGGAAAAGACGGAAAAACAGTGGTTGTTTCCAGCCATGTTCTTCATGAGGTCGAGGAGATGACAGATACGATTCTCCTCATTAACCACGGCCGACTTTTGGCCGAGGGGAATATCTATGAGATTCGAAGGCTTATTGATACGCATCCTCTTCAAGTCACTATCCGTTGCGATAATGTAAATGTCCTCACGGCTAAATTGCTGGAATTTGATGATGTGAAAAGTGGGGCGTTCGATCGAGGGAAAAGTCAACTGCCGGTAGAAACAAATAGACCCGATGATTTCCATCTAAGATTACCACGATTGGCCCTGGAGAATAATGTGAAGATACATTCCCTGTGGTCCCCGGATGAAAATCTTGAAGCTGTATTTGGTTATTTGGTGAGGTGAAGCGTGGGATATTTAATCGGATTTTTCTTAAGAAACGGGATTCATAGCCGTAGAACGATCTGGATGTCGATTCTGTCATTGATCCCTGTGGGATGTGGTATATTATTCTGGATTTTGAGACCCGTTTTAGAGAAAGAGGGCGTGGACATTTCAGCGCTTTTTCCTCAGATGAGTTTCTTCTTTTTCCTCCATTTTCTTCTGCCTATCATGTCCGTATTCATCGGTACGGCTATCATTGGAGATGAAGTCGATGAAAGGACACTTCCTTATCTCATCGTCCGTCCGATTCCCAGGCGATCCATCATTTTAGCCAAAACTATAGCCGGATGTATCACTGTCGGCCTCATTTTACTGATTTCTTTAGGCCTGACGTATACCGTCATGGTGTTGGATGGTGGATTCAGTGGATGGTTATCCGATCTTGGAAAACTTTTCCGTACTGGAGTCGTATTGCTCCTGGGACTTTTGGTTTACGTTCCTCTATTTGGTTTCTTGGGAGGTACGATTAAACGTCCCGTTTTGGCTGGCCTTTTATTTACCTTTGGGTGGGAAAATACGGTGGGTATGTTTCCAGGTAATGTAAAGCTTCTCACGGTCATCCATTATTTGCATGTACTTTTTCCACAGATGCAAGGGATCCAAACGCGGAGTGCCAGGAGTGCTATTTTAGAGCTTGTCCTTCCTGCCAAACAGATTTCTCCCGCGACCTCTATTCTCATGCTCCTCTTATTATCTGCCGTTTTTATGGGATTAATGGTTTCGCTTCTCTATTTAAAAGAATATCGTTTGGATCAGAGTTAGGTCAGACAATTTAGTTGCCTTCAATGATTCAATACTTAAAAACTGAATTTAGAATGAAACGGGATCAAATGATGAGATGAAATGAATCACCCGATTTCTTTTGATCGTATAAAAGATCCGCCGGGCATTTTTATGCAACGGCGGTTTTTTTAATCAATAACTCAGTGGAATCGTTGGTTAAAATCGTTGACCCATGAAAAGTGCTAAAAGAGAAAATTTTATAGATCGTATTCTCCAATTTTTGGAGACTCGTTCCAATCAGATCTACAAGAGTAGAGAACTGGCTAAACAGCTTCGGATTCCGAATCGCTATTATTCTGATTTCAAGAAAATCGTGCGACAATTGGCGGAAGAAGACCGGATCAGTCGTCATAAAGGGAACAAATACGGTAAAATTCGAAAACCGGTGGAGGTGACCGGTATCCTGCATGTTAAGACTCAAGGATATGGGTTTATCAACAGAGACGATGGAGGGGAGGATGTTTTTGTACGTCAGAAACACATGGGCAACGCCTTTCATCGAGACAGAGTGAAAGGCGTTTTAGGGCTTCAGCCGAAAGGGTTGTTACCTGAAGGTCGGATTGTCGAAGTCCTGAAACGGCACTTCACACGTATTGTGGGTACTTTTCAAGAGGCAAGGACGAACAATTATGTTATCCCTGATGAGTTGAGAATCAACAGGGATATCTATATCCATGAGGCAAATAGGGGGGGGGCCATTGCAGGTCAAAAAGTTGTTGTGGAAATATCTAAATGGGGGTACGGAGGAAAGATGCCTGAAGGTAGAGTGATCGAAGTCCTGGGTCGCTCGGGAGAGAAAGATGTCGACATACTTTCTGTGATTCATGCCTTTGATTTGCCCCTCCGCTTTCCTAAATCCGCATCGGATGAAGCGAATTGCAGTCAGCCAAATATTCCAGATTCGACCATAGAAAATCGGATTGATCTGAGAGAGAGATTGGTATTTACCATTGATCCGGAAGATGCCAAAGATTTTGATGATGCTATTTCTTTGGAGACACTATCCAACGGGAATAACCTTTTGGGTGTGCATATCGCTGATGTGAGTTATTTTGTGCCAGTATCTTCGGCAACAGATCGGGAGGCACTGAAACGAGGCACGAGTGTTTACCTGGTGGATCGCGTTATTCCAATGCTTCCGCATCGATTGTCTCATGATATCTGCAGTCTTCGACCCGATGAAGATCGATTGACGTACAGTGTTCTGATGGAGATCAATAATGAAGGTCTTCTTGTCGATTATCAGATTCGCGAATCGATCATTCGAAGTCGATATCGGCTGACGTACCGGGATGCACAAGCACTTCTTAACACATTGAATGGAAAGGATCAAAGCGTCGCTGGAAACCGAGAGTCGGAGGACCTTACGGATCTACCCAGGGATGAAAAAGACATTCTCACGCAGATCCTTAGGGAAATGGCCGACCTGAGCCGTATATTCATTAGAAGGTGGCAAATATCCGGCAGTATCGATTTTGACTGTCCTGAAGCAGAAGTCGTCCTCGATCCAAAGGGACGACCGGTTCGCCTGGGTGTGAGAGAGAGATTGGATTCTCACAGAATGGTTGAAGCCTTCATGCTCATGGCCAATCGTACGGTTGCTAAACACGTGAGTCAATTATGTCAACAAACAGGTCGAAGGTATCCTTTTATCTATCGCATTCATGATCGTCCGGAAGGGAAGAAATTAGTAGAATTCGGCCATTTCATCCGAGCCCTTGGCCAACCATTTGATGTCGGGAAAAAGGTAACACCTAAACATTTTCAGTCACTTTTCAAACGGGTCGAAGGCTCGAATTATGAAGTGATCGTGAAGGATGTTGCCTTGAGGACCATGATGAAGGCGGTTTATTCCACACGAAATGTGGGGCACTTTGGTCTGGCCTTCAAGAATTATACCCATTTCACCTCACCCATCCGGAGATATCCGGATTTGACGGTTCATCGTCTTTTAAAGGCCTATTCCCTGGAAGGGCATGAATCGGTCCCGTTGCCGGTTAAGCTTTCGGAAATCTGTGAAATAACTTCTGAAAGGGAAATCATAGCTCAAGAAGCGGAACGGGAATCCATAAAGGCCAAGCAGATGGAGTACATGGAAGATCGGGTGGGAGAGGAATTTGATGTCATCATCTCGGGTGTCACGTCCTTTGGCATTTTTGTGGAAATACCCGAATATCTGGTGGAAGGGCTTGTTCATATCAAGGATATGAATGACGATTATTATGATTTTGATGAGACGCACTACTTCCTTAAGGGTCGGGAAGGAGGGAAGCTTTTTCGACTCGGGGACAGTATCCGGGTTAGGTTGGTAAAAGTGTGGCTGGACATGCGGAAGATGGATTTCAATTTGGTGGAAGAATAAAATATGTTTCGAAGGGCAATAATCTCGTTTTCAGTCAGACGAATGAGGAAATCGTTGTGTCCCTGGGCCAAAATATTGCTTTGGGAGAAATTTTTTCCCGAATTCCTTTAACTCGTCAACGACGGTTCATTATAACGTTCCGGAATTTAATGGCATGGAATGGGAGATTCAAATTGTCATTTATGATATCATGGGGAGACTGGTTAAAACACTCTTTACAGGTAGAGCGAAACCGGGCAGTTATCGCGTAATTTGGAATGGTAAGGACCATCGAGGGCAGCTGGTACCGTCAGGGATCTATATTGTGGAATTATACACGAAAGGATTTGTACAAAGGCGAAAAGCGGTTCTGGTGAGATGAATAAATGAAAGCCTGCAAAAAGAGTGCAGGCTTTTATTTATTAAAAGGCTCATCTTGGTCCCACATTCCTAAGGAAATCATCATAAAGGTGTCATTCTAATTAAACGAGTCTAAATGAGAAGCCTCTAAAGGGAAAAGGAACAAGGGATTAGGAGATCCTTCATCCCGCCTGACGGCACTCAGGATGACAATTATATATACATTTGAATTATTTTCACACAAACTATGGTGCGTGAATGTACTAATAGACGCTCTGATTCATTTTCTATTCGTGATGTGAAAATGAGGCATTTGACATTTATTTGATTTGATCCGATGTAAATAAAAACGTTTCCCGCACTTTTAAAAGTACGGGAAACGTTCCATATTTCGGTAGATAAAAAGTGTGTTACATTTACACCAGCGCCAAATGTCCATGGGCCTGGACCAGGTTGGCCTGAATATCCACACCATGGGGACAGGCACCGGCGCATTGACCGTCGCATTTCAGACAGAGGGATCCGTCTTTTCCCTCCAACCGATGATATTTAACCATAGCGTCTTTTTCTCTCCCCTGGCATTCGAAGTAATAGGCATAACGCATAATCGTACTCACAGGCAGATGTTTCGGACATTTGGCAACGCAGATATCGCATCCATGTCTGCAGTAGTTGTTGTTGAAGGCCAGTCGATAGTCCCCTATGAAATTCCTCTCTGTCATAGAGAGTTTGGTGCCGGATATGGGCAGCACGCGGTCGATCAGATCGAAATCTGCGAATGATACACAGGTCGTATGCATGTCCGGGTTTTGCATGACCCAGTGAACACTGGCGACACGGAGATCATCTTCCGTCATGATGCCGTATTTTTCGGCAAAAGGTTTGGTTTTTTCTGCGGTTTCTTTCTGTTGCTCGTAACTCCGTTGCATTCTCTCCATGATTTGTTCGTCGCTCATGTTTCGCTCCTTCATTCGATCCACCGAGCGCGTCTGTGCAGGCGTCGGATTCTCAGGATCATAGGCAATGGCCTTGAGCACACCCGGAGCCGTTTTCATGGCCGTGGTACCGATATTGTTCTTTTTACAAGCGGCCAAGATTTTCTCACCGGCTTCCTTATTCATGAAGTTATAAATTAAGAGCATGAGATCGAACCGGCCGTCTTCGGCTGCCGCCAGACAGACTTCTTCCATGCTGTTCCCATTGGACGTTCTGCCGGGTCCGTGACACGAGAGTCCGATGTATTTTATGCGGCCTTCCGATTTAAGCTGATCTGTCACGGCATGAAAATTGGCATTACTGAGCATGTCGATGGTGGGTACACCATGCATGTAAAAGGCGTCGATATAGTCGGTGTTCAATCGTTCCTGGCATTTACGAAAGCGCTCTAACATGGATTCTTTCGTTTCATCCTCTCTCAGGCGAATTTTGGTCGTGATGAAGATTTTTTTTCGGTCCATGAATTGCTGGTTCTCGCCGATGAATTGTTCGGCCTGACCATTGATGTATGTCTCTCCCATATCGAAGTAATTGATGCCATGGTCATATGCATATCGAACCACAGTGGCATCTCTGTTCCGTGTTCCTCCCATGGCGATTTCGGAGACCTTGAATCCGGTACGTCCCAGTGTTCGGTATTTCTTGATTTTTCCTTCATCACCGCCGCCCTTGCATGAAATCCCAGGGAGGATCAGTGATCCCCCTGCAGCGAGGGCACCTCCGACTTGAAAAAATTTTCTGCGGGATAGGGAAGAGCTATCCTTTTTTACATTTGTTTTCTCTCTCATATTGGACCTCCTCTCACATTGATAAGCTATTGTCAAAAATTAACCACAGAGCACACAGAGAAATTATTAATATTATTTATGTTACACAATTGTGGTTTCATGTCTTCCTCTCTAAGTAAAGATAACCAAAGATGTTAAAAATTACAATGGTTTTATTTATATGTTAGAGACAAGAATCGCGAGACTTAAATGAATTTTTCACGCTTCTGTAGATTCAACAATCCGTAAAGGATGGTCAATACCATGCCTACCGCGAGGAAGATACGATTGTTCAAAGTAATATCGATCCAAATCGCTTCATTCATGTCAGAGGGAATTCGAAAGGGATTCAGGAATATGTTCCACTTGCTGTTTTCCAAAATGCCACTGGAGATCCAGAAAGCCAATCCAATAATGACCATCACAACGGCGGTTCCATATCCATTGCGAATGAGGGTGGAAAACATAAATGCCAGACTGCCCAGGAAAAAAATGGGGAACATGAGGTGATAAACCATTTCCAAAATCGGCACAGATACCAGGGCAAAGGCACTGAGCAGACTCAGTCCGAGAAGGATGACGGAGACGACAATATAAATCAGGACCATCCGTACCAACCAGACCTTATAACGATAATTGGGGATCCCGAATAGTATTTCGATCATCCGGTTGTCCACATCGTTCTGGATTCCAAACACCATGGGATAAAAAATGAGCAAAAGCCCCGGGAAGATGAGCAGATAATAGACCGTTCCCTCGGTCGGATTTGAATCCGAGAATAGATTGATGGTTGTCACGAATAAAAAGAAAAATACGGCTGCAATTAAGAAAAAGATAAATTTATTGGCAAAGATGATTTTTATGTTGTAACGAAAAAGCTTAAGTGCGATATCCCAGCTGTTTTTCAATTTTTCTTTGGTTTTCATTATTCTTTTATTCCATTTTTACCATTGGTTTTGTCTCGCAGCAGGCAGAGATAGGCATCCTCCAGAGAAGGACGGATCTCTTTTGCATGATCGAAAGGTTTGGTGTCAGAAATGCAACGTACACGGATTTGCTCTCCGTCCCGCATGTGGTGAACAATGAGCAGGTCTTTCCGTAGTGAATCAAATTCTCTTGCAGGCACATGGAATTGCCAGACTTGTCCTTCGGCGATCTTGGTCATTTTTATAGGCTCTCCTAAATAGCGGACCTCACCCCGATTCAGAACGGCCACCTTGTTACAGGAACTGGATATGTCTTCGATGATATGTGTGGAGAAGATGACGACCCGTTCCCGGCTCAATTCGACCAAGAGGTTACGGAATCGGATCCGTTCCCTGGGATCCAGGCCTGCCGTGGGTTCATCCACCACCAAAATGCGGGGAAGGTGTAAGAGGATTTGGGCAATTCCAATGCGCTGTTTCATCCCTCCTGAGTAAGAGCCTATTTTTTTATCTTTATATTCAAGCATATGAACCGACGAGAGCACATGGTTCACCATTTTCTCCCGTTCGTCTTTGTCAACGAGTCCTTTGAGTATGGCCTGGTATGTCAAAAATTCGTATGCCGTCATATTTTCATACGTGCCGAATTCCTGGGGTAGATACCCGATGAGACCTTGCAACTCTTCCCGTTTTTCCAGGGTGTCTATGCCATTAATCCAGATCTTACCGTAACTCTGTTCTAATATTCCGCAGATGATGCGCATGAGGGTCGTTTTACCGGCTCCGTTAGGACCCAGAAGGCCGAACATCCCTTTCCCGATCTCCAGGGAGACGCGACTCAAGGCTCTGAAGGGACGTTTCTTTTTACCGATAATGGGAATGATCTGAACAAATCGATAAAACCGGCTCCTTACCCAGGTAAACTTACCGGTTAACCGATTCACATTTATATTTTCCTTGTGCAGACGGTTGGAAGTGGTATAGATAATGAGAGCGAAATACCAGATGAAACCGATAATCAGGACGACGGGTATGACGTGCCAGCGCATCTGGAATAAGATCAGGTTGAAAAGAGGAAAGCCCCAGAAGAAGGATGTATAACACCAGTTCTGAATTTTCCCATATAACGATCTGCCTGTTTCATGCTGCTTTTCGTCCAGAAAAGCACGGAGCACTTTCCATAGATAAAAAATCCAGAAATAGATACCATGGGAAAGGACAAATAACCAGAATGGGGATTTAATATAGAAATAGACAAAATAGATCAAGAAGCCCAACAGAGGTATTTGCCTCACGAAGGACTCCAGATCCCGCCATGAGATAATCCGCTTGAGTATACCGGCATGCTCCTGAATCGTTTTCCCCTTTTTCCATTCTCTCACGAAGCGCCTGTCCTGGTCATATATTTTTACCAGGTTTTGAATTCGAATGGTGATGGGATCATTGGATTGGATGAGTTTGGTCTTGGCCTGACGCAGACTGGTTAAAATGAAATAGGTCAGACCCGGAATGGTGATGATGATGAGGAAAAGATCTGCAAGTTTCCACACAAAATTTTCCACGTGAAAGTAGATCAGGTAGCAGAAGACCAGAAACAAGGCGAGCTGTACGATTTTAATTTTCCAATTTAAATTACGTATCCACAGGAGAGCCGATTCCAAGCCGGAATAGAGAGTAGGAATAAATATGAGGGTAAACAGGGTGCTGAGGGAGAGTCCTCCAATCACCGTAATGGCAAATGAAGAACCGATGTTGGTCACGTACTCGGCTTTTCCCATGGCCAACGGAATCATGGCCACAATGGTCGTAATGGTGGTGATGAGAATGGGACGGATTCGTGCTTGTCCGGCTTTCATCAGGGCACGACTGCGACGGTATCCGTTACGACGCAGGATTCTGGAATAATCGATTAAAATGATTCCATTGTTCACGACGACACCCAGGAGAATTAGAAATCCAGTCAGGGTGTTGGCGTTAAAGAGAGAATTTCCGGTGAGGATGAGAGCCCAAAAAGATCCGATGGCCGCCAAAGGAATGGAGAACATCATAACAACGGGCGTGGAAAAAGATTCAAAAACGGATGCCAAAATCATGTAGATCAAAACAAAGGCCGCACCAATCAGAAAATAAAATTCACTCAGATCTGTTTCCTCATGGATGACTTCAACAGCAATGCCTGTAGGAATCATCAGGTTGGCAATGAGCTCATCGATTTCGATACGGGCCGCAGTAAGGAATGATTTGGAACTGTTGACTTCCTGCAAAAATCGATATGTCACTTCGATCTGTTTCTCCTGGTTCACACGGTTGATACTGGACATGCCCGTAGAATAGATGGGTTTTCCCAATTGCCGGAGTTCAAATGTGGCTCCAGACGAGTCGGGGATCTGTAGTTTTCTCAGATCGTCCATTGTTTTTTCAGTATCGTCTGATGGTCGGTCAGAGCGAATGGTGATATCGTATTCCTCGGTACCCTGTTTGAAATTCAGGCCGGCAGAGAATTCGTTCTGGAAACTGCTCAGCTCATAGGCGATGTTGTTCAGGGAAATATCGTTCAGTTGGAGCATTTGCAAGTCGAAGAGAAGGTGGACTTCGGGCCGATTGTCGGCGATATTGAGCCCCACGGATTGAATGGTGGAAAGATCTTCTAGATAATATTGGACGTCCTCCGCCATATTGCGCATACGATCGAAATCACGACCCTTTATGACGATCTTCTCTTGTTGAGAGCCAATGCCCAACAATCGTTCGAATTGCGCACCGGGATTCGAACCCATGCCGCCTCGATATCGTCCACTGGAGGTGGGCTGATCAAAACTGACCTCGGCAGAGCGAAAATCGTCGACGCGGTCCTGAATATCGGTTTTTATTTGGGTGATGGAACGGTCATCAATTTTTTGATAATCTTCTTTCAGACGGATGGTGACCACCGCCTCATCTTCGTAGATTTGACTCACGACATCCTGTTTCTCCTCAATATTCTCAAGACGTGATTCCAGATCTTGAACGATCAGGTCTGTCGATTCCAGGGTGGAGCCGCTGGGCATGGTGACGTAGAGATTAAATTCCTCGGACTGGACCTCACGTGAAACATTGAGGCTCAGTGCCAGGCAGATAAAAACGCTGAGAAAAAATAGGACCACTGCACCGATGATGGTTCTGGCAGGGAAACGAATACTCGATTTCAAGAGTAAAGTATAAATTTGAATGAGTCGGTTCTTTTGTGAAACGGTCTGGAAAGTCTGTGTATTTGTTTCCAATTTTCTTTTCAGGAAGAAATGGGTGACCATGGGTATAAGCAGCAAAGCAACGACCAGGGAGACTGTCAGTGTTGAAATAATAGAAACGCCGATGTGGTGCCCGATCAATTTGACCATGAAGTTGGATGAAAATATGAAGGGTAAAAAGACTGTGATTGTGGTCAGAGTGGCCGCGAATATGGATCGCCACACTTCTTTGGTGCCCTGAACCACAGCACCATCGATGTCTTTCTTTCCCGATGCATGCCGATAGATGTTCTCTAAGACCACAACACTGTTGTCCAACAACATACCGATGGCCAGAGCCATGCCCACGAGGGTTAAACTGTTTATGGAGATGTTAAATGCGTAAAAGAAGTTGAATGCCGTGAAAATGGATATGGGAATAGCCAGTGTGATGATGATCACGAGCCTTAAATTACGCAGGAACATCCAAAGGACGACGACGGCAAGACCACCACCGATGAGAGCCAATTGGATGATCAGATTGATGTTCGTCTCCATCTCATCGGCGAGGTTGTTCTGAATGACGATCTCAATGTCTTCGGGTTTCAATTCCCTATTCAATCTATTAATGACATCCTGTGTTGTGTGGGACAGTTCGATGAGATTGACCTGGGCGTCCCGTACCAGTTGAACGGTAACGGCATCTTTGCCATTCACTCGACTGAGGGAGGATTCTTCTTTTACACCCATGTATATCTGGGCAATATCTTTGAGCAGCACCGGGCCTTGTGCTCTGACGACGATGTTTTCAAGCTGAAGAATGTCTTCAAATTCGGCCGTGACGTTGACGAAATATCTTCTGGTATTATCGTAAACCTGACCCACAAAAGTTTTATTCCGGTTGTTCTGTTGTATGAGGGAACGGACCTGATAGGGCGTAATTCCATAGGCTTCACAACCATCTTCATTCAGGATGACCTCTACAGATTTCTGTCGTCCGCCAAACACTTCCACGTTGGCAATGCCGTCTATATTTTCCAGTTTCCGGACGATTTTTTCATCGACAATATTTCGAACTCT
>CAZYTI010000012.1:1188-17394 GCA_964650065.1 uncultured bacterium | reverse complement strand
ATTCCATGGATATATCCACCCGTGTGGTCTGATCGATGCGCACTCTGACATCCGTAATTTCCATGGCCTGGTATCCCATCATGGTCACTCGGAGGGTATAGATGCCCGGTTTCAATGAAATGATGTAGTAGTGTCCCTCCATGTCTGCGGCTGAGCCTCGCTGCGTTCCTGCGACCAGGATATTGGCACCGGGCAGGGGTTCACCTGTCATTTTGTCCCGGACATAACCGGCTATCTTACCCGTCGTCCCCGGGAAAAGAAAGGACGGAAAGAGCAGCACCACCCAGAACATGACCATCATCCTCCCGATATGCAACCTCAATCGTATCATAAAGCCCTCCTGATATTTATTAAGCAATTGTCAAAAATTAACCACACCTGCCTGCCGCAGGCAGGGAGAACACAGAGAAATTATTAATATTACGATGCCTTATTTCTCTTAAAATAAGAACCAACCATCCCGATGATTTGGGATGATGATCCATCAAAAAAAAAAGAAGCATCCCTTATTTCAATAGGGTCATTTTTTTGATCTCGACCCGATCTCCTGCCTGGAGTCGATAAAAATAGACACCCGACACAACCCTTTCCCCACGATCGTCCATGCCTTTCCATTTGACCCAATGTCGCCCAGCCTGTTTTTCTTCATGTACAAGGGTCCGGACTTTCTGGCCTAATATGTTAAAAATATCCATTTCCACAAGCCCTGCTTCAAATAATTGATAGCTGATGGTTGTATATGGATTAAATGGATTGGGGTAATTTTCAAATAAAATGAATGTGTTTGTGACTCTCCCTGAATTTTCGACAAGACTGGGTAATCCTTCATCCAACTCAAGCCAGATAAAGCGGGGGCGGTATATGTCGGCATGGGCAAAATGATCCCAAAAGTTGAATGTATTCACGTTATAACTGATCAAGAGTTCATTCCGTGTAGACAGGTGGGGATGTGCCTTGGCGTTGTACACAAAAGCACCCGGATATTCATCGGGTTCAGGACATCGCCATACTTCATGACGGAAGGCGAAAGGTCCGGTTGGGCTCTCGCCTATGCGTATGGCCACATGATTCCCCAACTGGAATACTGCGATAAACTGTCCGTTGTTCAGGGGAGACACACTGAATTCCTGAGAAAGGCCCGATGTGATGGATGCCAATTGCGTGATATCCTGGGACCAGGAGGATCCATCCCAGAAGGTATACCTGGTGAAATCTTCGATATCCTCGGGCAGAACCCGTGAGGCCACCAGATCTTTTCGTCCCGAATAACTCTTGGGGCCATAGACATAGATATATCCATCGGGATTGGGATTCCTGGAACGTGTCGTCATGGGCATGATGGCCTGTCCCAAAACCGTGTTGTATCTTTTCTGATCATCCTTATCGAACAGGGGCGTGTCCATCTGCCTGATATCGTTTATGGTCCCATCTGAAGCCATTTTAAATGAGATCAACACGACACCGATCACTTCAAAATTCCAGACACCCCCAGTTGTCTTTTGAAGCCGTATCGCATAGACATAGATCCGGTCGTCGATGGCAATACCATCCATGAGCCAGTACCAGTCTCCGGCCTTGGCCTCCGGTGTATCGGGCTTGAATATGGCATCTCGCCTGCCATGTTCATCCACTCCCCAGAAGAATTGGATCTTATCGGAATCGGGTTGGTTGGCTTCTAAAAGTGCCAGGGTATTGTTGACGATGGTAGAGCCAATCCGTCGATCCGTACTGTCCACCTCTCCGATAAAGGTATCGCTGAAAACGAGACAGGTCTTGCCGTTGGTGTCCAGCAAGGGAACCTCCACCCCTGAAAATGGTATGGAATAGATCCCGTCGGCCCCGGTCCATCCGGAGGTCCGTTTGAGAAGCAATTCCCAATCCTCGGCCCGTCTGGTCGGATACGAAATACTGTTGGTCACCGAATCCGGCACGCCGATGGGATGGGGATACGACAAGGGGGCCCATGTGATATTGCCCAACATGCCGGAAGTCGCCTTGGTGACCAGATAGCCCAGCTGAAAATTGCCCTCCGTCTGGCCGACCTGCAGTCTCAGAGTCGCATTCAACGTGACTTCGTCCTGATAGGTGTACCCGGAATCGGAGATCGTTCCGATCCACTTCATGTTCTGACCCATCTGGGAAGCCGGATAAACCGATTCCACCGAATCGGCCCAATTGGGGGCGTCTTCGAAGATTCCGGTACCCAGGGAACCGCTGTATTCACCGGATACGAAAGACCAATCATCGGGAACCAGAATGCAGAGCACTCCCCTATGGGGATTGGGTTCCAGCACAATATTATCATAAACCGTCAACACGATTTCGATAATCTCACCGGGCTGGGCAGAACCGGGCTGATTGATCGACAGAAATCGACAGCGACCAAAAATCAATACTATCGACAAAAGAATACAAAGTATGATATTTTTCTTTAATTTGAGTGCCATATTCTTGAGATAAACATTCCCAATGACAACCAATGACTATGAATGACTATGAATGACTATATTTTTTTGGCCCATCCTGTTCCCCGTGCAGGCCTTTCTACAACTTCAATATCCACATACAGGATCTTCTCGGCATCGACGCCATAGGGTCCCTGTAAAACTTCATTCCCATCGGGTCCGATAACCAGTGAACAGCCGATGCATTTCCTCCCCTTCCATGGACCTGTACTGATCTTACCGACATTGCTCACGCCTGCAATCGTGATTGAAAAAGCCTTTGCCACCGGGATATAAACCGCTCTCCATTCATCGACACACGATTCTTTTGGGCGACAATCGGGCGTATGGTCCGCTGGTACGGCCCAGGCACAGGGTGACAGAATGACATCCGCACCCATATACCCGAGGGCACGGCTCAGGACTTGATCCTCGGCGAAACCATCGGAACAGATCATCAATCCCAATGTTCCCAGATCGGTATGACAGACGTTCAGACGGTTGCCCTGGTCGTAATAGGAATGCCCAATATCCAGCTCGTTCAATTTGCGGTGTTTCAAAATCACATCACCCTGCTCATCGATGATCACCGCAGCGTTAAATATACCATCATCTGACTTCTCCACCAGGCCTGAACAGATAAAAATACCATGCTTCCTGGCCAAATGGCGTAATCGACTGCATGCGTCTCCTTCTGGTATGGTATCGGCTTCCGATCTGGCAGATGGATGCGTCCACCCTAAATCCACGCTCTCCGGCAAGAGAACCATATCCGCACCAGAGGCGGCAGCCTCAGCGACCGATTCCTCCGCGTGTCTCAAGTTTTCTTTCTTTCTCCCTCCCACGACCAGCATTTGAATCAGGGCCAATTTAAACACATCAGACCTTTTTTCAAAACGACGATTTGAATTCTAAATCGCGTTTCTTTTCGTAAAAATAGTGTCCAAGTTACTATGTTTCTGGTCGCTGGTCTCTGGCTACTGGGTGATGCTTAATAATTCATAACGGTTTTCTATCTTTAACCAGAAACCAGTAACCAGTATCGAGCAGCCAGTATCGTTTGAGACAATGCTTCGCCAGCTACTTATACTCCACTTTTAAAAATTTCGGATAATACAAATCGGGTTCTTTATTAAGAACGGGGGCTCCTCCCAGTGTACTGGGCACATAGGTCAAAATCAACTCTGCTCCCAGGAGTTCAGGATGGGCCTTGGCTGCATACACCAAAGCATCGGAACGACTGGATTCTTCAGGTCGGAAAAAAGGGATCGGTTCCGACCAGGGTCCCACGAGGTTATTGGCCCAACGGAATGCTATATCTGTGGCACCAAATCCTCTCACCTGTATCTGTACATATTTTTCTAGGATCGGATCCCAATGTACGGTAAACTCAACTTGAGCCTCAGAAAAAAGTGGGAGTTGGGAGTCATTAAGACGATCCTGCACAACCCAACCCAACTCATCCCCGGCCCACCATTGCGGACACATCAGATTTCCCTGAACCACCTCAGAAACAGGCCAACGAACCAGATACACGTGGTGCGTTGCCAGCCAGTCCGCACTAAAGGCATAGACATAATCATCAACACGCAGGACGCTCGCAGAACCCACAACGACATCGAAGTCATTTTGCGGACATTTTAAAAATTGCATCCTCCACTCGTTCGGTTCCTTATCAGGATTTTTGACCAATACGGCGGACCAGCCCAGCACCTTAAAACCAAATCCTTCAGGAGTGTATTTAATTTTCATGAGAAAAATTAACAATTCATCATCGATGACTGTTCCATCACCCGGCCAATACCAAACCCACCCGGAATCCGGAAAAAATGAAGCGGGATTTCCTTTTATGGAATCCCAGTAAAAAGTGATGGAAGCGGATGCCGGATCGTAACCCTCTTGAATGGCCACACTGTTGCGAATCGTCCTGGATTCACTTCTCACGTTAGAATCACCGGTAGCAATAAATGTGTCTCCAAAAAGCCAGAACACGCGACCATCGCCCAGATCGATGGAATAGGCATCATCCGAACCGAGCCACCCGGGATCTTTATGAAACATCCGGTCCGCTTCCGGCCAGGATTCGGCAATCAGTTTGAAACCCGCGCCCTGACAATAAACGGAAAGGTCAACCAGGGCGACAGATAGTATCCATACGGTTAAATACAGCCGTTTCATAATAATTCTCCGGTTCTCAAGATAAACTGTTGTGACTTCTGTAGCAGAATAGGCAGCAGTCGCGGTAATAAGAACCTCGGGGGATGATTTCATTCTACCCTATATTTTATAACACATTGTGACAAATAATGTAGAAAGAAAATGGAAGGATGTCAATTTATTTTTTTCGGCCAATTCCGAATCATTTGGATGATCTCTCGGACGTATGCACATTCACATTGATTTGGAAAAACCGTAGAATCTCTTTTGCTGATGTCCCACACGAAGCTTTGACACAGGCATCGTCACTGAAGGTGTAAAATGCACACCAGCAAGGATTTTCTCCAAGGTCGATTTCCCTGCGTCATTTCCCCCCATGAGGGCCATGACTTCACCTGGCAGTAGCTCATTATCTCCCGTAAACGATTGCGAACTTTTCTTACTTCAGGTTCAATTCGTGTTTTTCTGTTTTCGGAAGATATTATTTTTGAAAACTGGTCACGACGTTTTAAAACATCATATGGATTGACTGTTTTTAATGCCCAGGATTCTTCGAACGTTTCCTGAAGCGTCTCTTCAAAGGGTACACCCTCTTCCCACAACCTGTCAATCCATTCAATCAATTCTTCATAATTTTTTTGACCGCGCACGTAAGTGTTTAATTCGGTATTATGGAAAAATCCACTCATGGTAAGGTTTGAGGAGCCGATGAGGAGTTTTGCGTCCTTTAAGTTTTCCAGTTTATCAGCGATTTGATAGAAACCGGACAGGTATAAATATCCGACCGCGAATTTAATTTTATCGGAACCATCCAGTTTGGTGAGGATTTCATCTTTCAGATTTAGATGTCTATTAGCGATGATGTCCGAGAAAGTTGTCATACAGCAAACCCATTAAAATTATTTCCATATATCGTGTTGGGACCAATCAGTTTCAAGACCCATTGGAGGCAAAGGTACATCAGGATATTTACTGAGTAATTTAATTAAATTTTTCTTAATATTATATTTCACACCGAGACGATTTGAGCAGTAACAGATTATGGTCAACGAACCAAAGATCCGGTTATTTCGAATAGTAAACGGTGTATGCCATCCTGTTTCTTTATTGGGTATTTTAGGAGAAATCGCAAGCTCTCGATTCCATAAACGCGAATGATGGGCACACAAGTTGCGAAGATAAACCAAACTGTGGAGCCATGACTGCAATATAGGTGCAGCTACACCAAATCTTTTTGCGATGATCTTTTTATCATGATAATGTAAACCACCAAACATCCTGGATAATGAGCCAAATGAAAAGACCTCGGTGGCCATCCAGAGTGGGAAGTGTTGGGAGCTTTTATATCTGGTTCGATAATGTGTAATAAATGTTTCTCTGGACCGTCGAAGCTGCTCTTCAATATCGGTCAGCCAGATCGAATGATTAAAATTTGGAGAGAAAATAGACGGATCGGTATATCCAAAAGCGCCGTACACATCAGCCAAATGATAGGTCAGAGCACTACGCAATCCAATTTCAATAAATTCGAGTGAATCAAACACCAAAACCCGTAAATTATGGTCAAATTCATAGAGTCTTAAAATTTGCTCGATACTCGTTTTTGCTTTGAATTTATCTTTCTTAGTTTGAAATGGTAAACTGTAGGCGCTTAAACGGTAATAACTGATACTTCTTAATGCCTGCTCAGCCGCCTCGCGGTCTTTAACAATAAGTCCACGAGATATGAGAAGTTCAACTTGTTTTTCAAATGTTATATGTTGTTTGGTATATTTCATAAATAAAAAACCCGCCAATTTGTGCTTACAAACGCAATGCGTTCATAGAGGCATGGCGGGCATGTTAGTTGAATATAATTTTTTTTTGTCATAGTGTCAAGTTATTTTTTAACCACAGATTACACTCATTTTCACAAAGCTGTTCGAGCAGTTTAATGGCATATATCGTTTTTTCCAATAATGTTGGATCAGCCTTTCCGATTTTCTGTCGAATATTTTGAATCTATTCGGAAGTAAAACATACTTTTGATATCATAAAACAACCACAAATATATCAACGGCACTATAAATTTAAAGTGCCATTGGTATATTTAATGTTCTTTCAATGTCTCTTTGTATTTTTCGCCGCTGGCTATACCGAAGCATTGCTGCCATATTAATACGATATTGATTTGCGATATTATTAAAAACAATTTTGACCTCTGATAATTGGGTCAAATGTAACTTTAGAGATTCTATATAAAAATCGACCAGTATCTTTTCTATCGTCGCATAATGACCAACGAATGATTCTTCTGTTATTGACGGTCTTAATACAAGTGTCTGATAATCAATATTAAAATTCTTATCAACTTCATTTTTTAAGGGATTTAAATATACATTTTCCCCATTAGACTGTAAATAATCATAAAGAGTCGGTAAATAGTCTTTTTCCGAATGAATAAAAATAACAAATTTACCCAACATATGATGGAAGAAAGTATTCAACTGTTGAGTGCTCCAGCAATTGAAGGGTAAGAGTGGAAATTGTTCATGAATAGTTTGTATAATAGGTTCAAGCGGTGATTTATCCAATTTTAATGACTCAGGCAATGTCGAATACCATCCTCGACCCGCATCAAATATGGTTTTTTCTTTTGTGAGATGATTCAGGTTTTGCTTGAGGGTCTGGTTGGCAAAATCATGTTTTTCAGCGACCAGATACTTTTTCAGCATCTCCATACTGAAGTACTTTTTACCTTCAGCATAATTTAAGATGACTTCTTTCAGCGTCTCGAAGGTTAACTCCTTTTTTTTAACCACTGATTACACAGATTATTTATGTTTAATTCGATTGTCCCATGCAGCATTTCTTGTATTTCAAACCGCTCCCACAAGGGCACGATTCATTTCTTCCTACAGGAGGTTTTTCTTGAACAATGTTCGCGTGGTTAGGTACTTTCATATGCGGTTGAGATTTAAAAGCCTTCGGATTTAATAAATACCCAACTTCACATATGTCTTCAGGTTCATCCGGTTCATATCCTCCAATAAATTTCCATCCATTTTCCTCGCATATTGATACAATTTCCTCCAGTCTCTCCTCAGTCTTAACATGGAACCTTACCGGTCTTTTTTCAGTGCCCAATTTTGCCATTGATCTCCCTCTGCCTTTCTTACGTTTTAAATAATATATTGTAACTCAGATACCATTTCGACAGCTTGCCATACACTTCGGTAACGCTTTTAGCCGTGATTGTTTTCTTCTCCGGCATCACCATGTCCAGACCAACGGACACATATTCCATCCCCAGTTTGAGCCTTACAGGTGCGATTTTGCTTTCAGAAATTATCAACTTGCCGGAATAACCAACCCACTCTTTTGCCCGGGGATAGTATCCGGATATATATTCATCTTCTTCGTAGATAACTTTCACTCTGGGCATTTATTTTCACCATAAATTTTAACCACAGATTTCACGGATTTGCACAGATTATCTTTATCTGTGTTAATCTGTGTAATCAGTGGTTCTCTTCTTTTTCAATTTCTCCTCAATCACCCGCGCCAGTTTGGGGTAATGGCGGAAGTACCAACTCTCCACTTCCTGAATATCCTCGTCATTCAAATTGTACATCTCATACACCAACCGGTCGATCTCGATTTGTTCGTTGGTCATGTAGTCATAACTATGTTCTTTTTTTTGATTTGAAATTATTGAAGATACAATTGTGAATTTAATTTCCTTGATTTTAAAGCCTTCTTCTCCAATGGTGAATGCCATCCGCTGGCTAACGTCACAGGCAGGTTCATCACACATTTTAACAAGTCAAATGCAGGGTAATAAAGGGAAAGTGGTGTGGCCCGTGAACAAAACAAGCAAATAACATCTGTATCTAATAATTCTTTATTGCCCTTAAGAAAACGTGCCATTGCAAATACAATCAATTTTCATGAACATATTATAATTAAAAAAGATAGAATGAAATTCCTATGCAAAATATACAAATATCTAAAAAGAATCAAGTATATTTTAATATACACTTAGGATAAAAAATCCCCGAGGTTGTCATAACCCCGGGTATTAAAATGGTTATCATCAATTGAATTATTTGAAGACGGAACCTATTCGGCCATCCGCTTGTACATTTCATAGCGTTTTCTAACCACCTCAACAAAATCATTCCAGTAACCGTCCACATTTTCAGGAAAAGTTTGTCTCAGGGATGTATACCGTTTTTCGCCTTCCAGGAATTCCTTGAGCGGTACTGTGGGTTCTTTAGAATCTAAAATGAAAGGATTCTTGTCCTCTTTCTTCAAATCAGGATTGTACCGGTAAAGCATCCAATATCCTGAATCCACGGCCTTCTTCTCTTCCTGCTGGGTGAAAGCCATGTCGAACCCATGGTTGATACACGGCGCATAAGCAATAATGATGGAAGGACCGTTGTATGCTTCAGCCTCCGTGATGGCCTTGATCAGTTGAGCCTTATTGGCTCCCATGGCTACCGAAGCGACATACACGTAACCATAGCTCATCATCATCAGACCCAGATCCTTTTTCACCGTCTTCTTACCCGCCTCGGCAAATTTGGCAACCGAACCCAGAGGTGTAGCCTTGGATGCCTGTCCACCGGTATTGGAGTAGACCTCCGTATCCATAACCAGGACATTCATATTCCTTCCCGAAGCCATGACATGATCCAGACCACCGTACCCGATATCGTAGGCCCAGCCGTCACCGCCAAAAGCCCATACACTCTTGGGTATAAAATAACTCTCCAGCTCCTTGATTTTGGCCAGAACCTTCTTTTGATCCCCGCTGGCTTTCTCTAACAGGCCGGGGAGCATTTCCTGGATTTTCCTGGTGTTTCCCTTGATTTCTGCTTCGGTAGTATCCCAGAGTTCCTTAGCCCGGCCCAGGGCATTCTTGAAATCGCCGTTGATTCCCATCTCCAAGACTTTATCCACATTATAGAGGAGTTGTCTCCGATTGGCATCAACGGCCAGCCGCATGCCGAATCCATATTCTGCATTGTCTTCGAACAACGAGTTGGCCCAGGCCGGTCCGTGTCCGTCCTTATTGTAGGTGTATGCAATCGAGGGGAAGTAAGCACCCCAGATGGAAGAACATCCGGTTGCATTGGCAATGATCATTCGATCGCCAAAGAATTGGGTAATCAGTTTTACGTAGGGTGTTTCCCCACATCCTGCACAGGCTCCGGAGAACTCTAATAGGGGTTGTTTGAATTGGCTTCCCTTCACAGTGGTGAGCCTCACTGCATGGCTCAAGACATCCTCCGGGAGCGACGAGAAAAATGCCACATTTTCGTTCTCTCCGGCAAGCCGCTCTTCCTCGATCGGTTTCATCTCTAAAGCTTCTTTGGGACATTCGTTCACACAGTCCATACAACTTACACAGTCTTCGATATAGACCTGGAGTTTATAATCGTATTTCTCAGCATCCTTACCGATGGCTTCCAGCGTTTTAAATGTTTCCGGAGCATCCGTCAACAGCTCGCGATCGATGAGTTTTGGACGAATCACCGCATGGGGGCATACAAAGGAACATGCATTACACTGAATACAGTTCTCCGCAATCCAGTGGGGAACTGTGGGAGCCACACCACGCTTTTCGTACTGGGTTGTGGCAGAGGGGACAAAACCGTCAAATGGCATTTTGGAAACAGGGATTCCATCTCCCTTCTCCCGCATGATGGGTTCCATCACTTCCCTCACAAATGCATTGGCATCCTCGGGGACGAGTTTCTTGACTTTACGATGCGATATAGGCACTTCTGAGGGAATGGCGATCTCGACCAGTGCCTCGTTCGTCTTGTCCACTGCGGCCCAGTTCATCTCAACGATCTCGTCACCCTTCTTACGGTAGGTTTTTTCGATGGCCTTCTTGATGAGAGCAATAGCTTCATCTCTGGGAAGCACATTGGAGATGATGAAAAAAGCTGCCTGCATTACCGTATTGATACGGCCGCCAAGACCGAGACTCTGGGCTATCTCCAAGGCATCTATATTATAGAATTTAATTTTTTTCTCTATAATGGTCCGCTGCATATCTTCTGTCAAACTCTCGAAGGCCTCCTCCGAGGACCAGTTGGAATTCAGAAGAAAAACACCACCCTCTTTGATCCCTTCCAGGATATCATAGCGACCGATAAAGGCGGGATTATGACACGCCACAAAGTCTGCATTCTGTATCAAATAGGGAGATTGGATCGGTGATTTCCCAAAACGGAGATGGCTGCGGGTAATACCTCCCGATTTTTTGGAATCGTATTGGAAGTATCCCTGAGCATACATTTCGGTGTTGTCACCGATAATCTTGATGGAGTTTTTATTGGCCCCAACGGTGCCATCGGCTCCCAAACCCCAAAATTTACAACTGACTGTACCTTCCGGAAGTGAATTGATATGACCTTTCACTTCGATAGAGGTGTGGGTGACATCGTCATCAATTCCCACCGTAAATCCGTGAAAGCATTTTCCATCCAAATGATCAAAGACACCCTTAATCATGGATGGTGTAAATTCTTTGGATGAGAGACCGTAACGGCCACCGATGATGGTCAGATCTTTCCGATCTTTCATAGCGGCCACAACATCCACATAAAGGGGTTCACCGATGGAACCCGGTTCCTTGGTACGGTCCAAAACAGCGATCTTCTTCACCGTATCCGGAATGACTTTAACAAAATGTTCCACCGAGAATGGGCGGTAGAGGCGGACCTTCACCAATCCCACCTTGGCCCCTTGGCCATTGAGATAATTGATAGTTTCGTCTAAAACTTCACAGCCACTGCCCATAGCAATAATGATTTTCTCAGCATCCGGCACACCCACATAATCAAATAAATGATATTGTCTTCCGACGACCTTAGCTAAAATATCCATATATTCCTGGACAATACCGGGGGCAGCATCATAGTATTTATTGACAGTTTCCCTCCCCTGGAAATAGACATCGGGATTTTGAGCACCTACTTTGACGCCCGGTTTCTCCGGATTCAATGCCCGCCTCCGAAATGTTTCCACATATTGCATGTCGATCAATTCAGCCATGGTATCGTAATCGATCACTTCGATTTTTTGAATTTCGTGGGAATTACGGAAACCGTCAAAGTAATTCACAAAGGGAATTTGTGTTTTAATTGTCACCAGATGGGAGACAACTGCGAGATCCATGATTTCCTGAATCGAACTTTCAGCCATGAGACCCCAACCCGTATTTCTGGCAGACATCACATCGGAATGATCTCCAAAAATGGAGAGCGCCTGACAGGCCAGTGACCGTGCTGAAACATGAAAAACCGCCGGCAACATCTCACCGGCAATCTTGTGCATATTCGGGAGCATGAGCATCAATCCCTGAGATGCCGTAAATGTGGTCGTGAAGGCTCCTCCGGATAGCGATCCATGTACGGCCCCGGCCGCACCTGCCTCGGACTGCATTTCGATGACATCGACCACCTGTCCAAAAATGTTTTTCAGACCGTTGGCTGCCCATTCATCTGCCATTTCTCCCATTCTCGATGAAGGCGTAATGGGATAGATCGCAGCTACATCGCTGAAGGCATACGCCACATGAGTTGCAGCGGTGTTTCCATCCATAGATTCCTTTTTAAAATTTTTCATAACACCCTTCCTATTATATTTTTTTCTGTTTTTATTCAGCTGTTAGACGACAGTCAAATATAAGCATACGGGTCGATCGGTAAACCCGCAAATAAAATAACATATTGATTGATAAGAATCAATCATTTTCATTTTAAGAAAACGATTCCCTCAAAACTGTTTCCTCAGTTTCTCGTACGCCACCTGGAGTCCTTCCCAATTTTCCAACGATTCTTGCAACGCCTCTGAGATCGATCTCAATTCCTCCTGCAATCGGTGGAAAAGGACGCTGTCCTGATAGGTCTCCGGCTTTCCCAGGCGGGCTTCTAATTCGATTTTCTCCCTCTCAATCATGTCAATCTTGGTTTCTAATTGAGATATTTCTCTTTCGAGTCGGTTGCATTGCTTTCGAAGCATCCTTCGATCTTCATTGGCCGATCGTTTTTGGTGTTTAACCAAATCCAACGGATTTGAATCGTTTTCACGTTTTTTGTGTATCCCAATGGACGTCGTTTCCTCACGTTTGCGAAGATATTCCGAATAATTACCTTCGTAGATTTTCAGGTGCCCATCTTTCATTTCGATCACCCTGGTTACCAGCTTGTCCAAAAAGTAACGGTCATGAGAAATCAAAAATAAGGTTCCGTCATATGCTGAGAGGGCGTCTTCCAGTGCTTCCTTTGATCCCATGTCCAAATGATTGGTGGGCTCATCCATGATCAGAAAATTGACCGGCGAAAGGAGGACCTTGGCCAGAGACACCCGGGCTTTTTCTCCTCCGGACAGCACTTCAACCTTCTTAAATACATTGTCGCCACTAAACTGAAAGAGTCCCAGAATATCCCGAATTCTCCTTTGCGCCGTAGGACCGGATACAGCCGAGGCTTCCTCGAGTACGGTAGCTTGAAGATCCAGTCCATCTATTTGATGTTGGGCATGATATCCGATGATCACCTTTTTACCCAAGGAGAGTTTCCCCTTCTGCGGGATCAGCTCTCTTGTCATGAGCCTGGTGAAAGTCGTCTTACCAGCACCATTTACACCGACCAAAGCGATGCGTTCACCTCTGTAGACATCCAGGGAAATATCTTTTAATACCCAATCGCTCTCGTATCTAAAAGACACCCCCCGGATATGAAGCACCTCTTTATAACTCGGTTGTTCGACCTTAAGTTTAAAATGGAGTTTTTTAGGTGGAGGAGGCAGCTCAACGGTTTTCATTCTCTCTAACATCTTGATACGACTCTGTACCTGTACCGCCTTCGAGGCTTTATAGCGGAACCTGTCAATAAACCTCTGATGATGCTCACGTTCATTCTTGAGTTCTTCCTGCTTCTTTCGCAGCAATGCAAGATGCTTCGCTTTTTCTCTCTCATAGAAATGATAATTCCCAACATATCGTGTGAGGTTACCCCATTCCAGTTCATAGATCTCATGAACGAGCCGATCAATAAAAAAACGATCGTGAGAGATCAATACGATACTGCCTTCAAACTTCAAAAGGTACTGTTCCAGCCATTCTAAGGAGGGGATATCCAGATGATTTGTGGGTTCATCTAGCAATAGGAGATTGGGTTTCTGAATGAGGAGCCGTGCTAAGTAGACGCGCATTCGCCATCCACCACTGAGTTCTGAGAGCGACCTGGAATAATCCTTTTCTTGAAATCCCAACCCGGACAGTATCGCCTTGGCTTCGGATTCTAACTGGTATCCCCCCAATATTTCGTATTGATCTTGCAGAGAACCCAGGCGATTTAGCAGGACATTTTGATCAGTGGTTTCAGATTCCAACTGTCGATGAATCTCAATTATCTTTTTATCGATAGCAAGAATTTCAAGGTGGCCTTCCAGAACCCGTCCCAGAATGGATCCCTTGCAATCGGCGATCTCTTCCTGGGGAAGGCACCCTATCTTATAATCCTTTGGTTTTACATTCTGTCCGGTATAGTGGCGAATTTCATCGGTGAGAATTCTGAAAAGCGTTGTCTTTCCTGTACCATTGGGTCCAATAAGCGCGAAGCGCTTGGCCGAGGGTATATGCCAATCTATATTTTTTAAAAGATCTTGATCCAGGATGGAATAGCACAGGTTTTGTATTCGTAACATGAATAATCGTATCTTTTTCCCATATTGAATTTTATTTTAACATGAGATAATCAATCGCCTTTCTCAACCGCCGCATCGTCGTCTTCATCCCCAGCACCTCCATCAACTCAAACATTCCCGGACTGGCCGAGGATCCTGTCAAGGCGAGACGCGCGGGTTGGAGGATTTTTCCCAGTCCGACCTCCAGCCGATCGGCCATACTTTGGACGATCGATTCCAGAGATGCTTCCGACCATTCCGAACATCCTTCCAATGCTTCAACAAGAATCCTGAGACGGTCCAAAGATCCCTCTTTCATCCATATCTTCTTGACGGCTGCCTCGTCGTACTGATCCGGATCTTTAAAATAATAACGACCGTTCTGGATAAAATCGACAAGGGTTTTCATGCGTTCGTGCATGAGGCCGATGCAGGCCAGCAGATAATCCTTATGCTCCTGAACGAACGATTCATTGGCCAATCCGGCCACACAAATAACCGGCGTTAACATGTCCAGCAATTCATCTTCCGTGGCCTTCATAATATATTGTGCATTCATCCATTCCAGTTTCGTTTCATCAAAAACGGCCGGATTTTTGGAGATGCGATCCAACGAAAAACTATCAACCATATCTTGAAGGGACATAATTTCTCGATTGTCACCGGGAGACCAGCCCAACAGCACCAGGAAATTTGCGACAGCTTCAGGCATGTATCCGCTATCCCGGTATTCCTCCACCGACGTCGCCCCATGCCGCTTGGACAGTCGCTTTTTATCCGAGCCTAAAATCATCGGAACATGGGCGAATACAGGAAGGTTCCATCCCATGGCCCTATAGATAAGAATCTGCTTCGGGGTATTGGAGAGATGATCGTCACCCCGAATGACATGTGTAATGTCCATATCGTGATCATCCACCACCACGGCCACCTGGTAAACAGGCGATTTGTCAGACCGGAGTAAAATAAAATTATCGATTTGGGTATGTTGAACGGTCACCACTCCCCTCACAGCGTCTTCGAATGTCGTCTCGCCATCAGGAACCTTTATACGAAGCGTATAGGTATCACCGCTTTCCATTCGGCCCGCGGCTTCATCAGTCGGAATCGAACGGCATGAACGATCGTATTGATATTCTCCTTTCTCCTGCAATGCCTTTTCGCGCTTCACTCTGAGATCATCGACGCTACAAAAACATGGATAGGCCGCACCTTTAATAAGCAATTCTCGACAAACCTCAAGATGGCGATTCCTCCGTGCGGATTGAAACACAGGTTCCTCTTCCCATTCCATTCCGAGCCAATGCAAGCTGCGGAGAATCTGATCCGTGAGTTCCTGTTTGGATCGAGAAATGTCCGTATCCTCTATACGAAGGAAAAATTTCCCTCCGGTATGTCTCGCAAAGAGATAATTGAACAACGCCGTCCGGGCGCCTCCCACGTGGAGGGCTCCAGTGGGACTCGGGGCAAATCTCACACAAACCGTTCGATTCGAATCCATGGAATACATCCCTTTACTATTGTAAAAAACCACAGAACCACACTGAATTACACACTGCGATTACCCAGTGTTCTTCTGTGTCATTCTGTGGTAAATTGGCGGAGAGGGTGGGATTCGAACCCACGGTAGAGCTTGTAACCCTACAACCGCTTAGCAGGCGGCTGCCTTCAGCCAGCTCGGCCACCTCTCCAGATCAAACAATTATTCTGCGGAGGGCGGGAGACTCGAACTCCCAAGTCCGGCAATAGCCGGACGGCGGTTTTTCCGCCGAAGGCGGATCCGCCTCTGGCGGGCAAGACCGCTGCCTTACCTATTCCCAAAAAACACCTAAGCATTACTAACCGCCCTCCAATATATTCATTCTGCGGAGGGCGGGAGACTCGAACTCCCAAGTCCGGCAATAGCCGGACGGCG
>CAZYTI010000012.1:0-1088 GCA_964650065.1 uncultured bacterium | reverse complement strand
TAACCGCCCTCCAATATATTCATTCTGCGGAGGGCGGGAGACTCGAACTCCCAAGGGCGCAAGCCCGGCGGTTTTCAAGACCGCTGCCTTACCAATTAGGTCTAGCCCTCCTAAAAGCGGTAAAATATACTAAATTTCCATCCCGAAATCAACTATTTTCAGGATGATTCTATTCATCCTGAAAAGAGTTGATTTCGGGATGATTCTATTCATCCAATTTCAATTATAATGAATATAATTATTTTGAGGCAACACGCAATTATAATGAATATAATTATACAGTCTTTACCATGATTTCAAATTCAGGTGGATTTTCAATATTTTTTTTAACAGCACAGAGATTCGAGGCATGAATTAAGCTGTTCTTGTATTTTTCCGGAAAATCCGGACCCACCTGAATCTCCATTTTGATTTTACCCAGCAGACCTTTCTGCGATCCCGGCTCGACCTCCTGAATGATTTTTATTTGATCCGTAGGAATACTCCTCTCAAGGCAGAAAACATTGATATAGTGGCCGGCACAAGTTCCCATGGAAGCTAAAAAGAGTTCAAAGGGCTGAGGGGCCGAATTGTCTCCTTCATATTTGACCAATTGATCTGTCATGACTAAAAATTCTCTGAATCTGGCACTGATCTTTCTGTTACCGGGAAATTCAATCTCCATTCTCATCATGATGTTTTCCTCATCTCTTGTTATCGTATAGAACGGCGAGTTTAGATTCAATAAGATCGTGATGGGAAAGGTTCAGCATATTCGCCATCGTATGCACGAGGTAATCCTCGTGTTTATCCAATTTTCCATCTACATAGACGATCTTCCATAGTAACTCAACAACTCGAATTTTCTCTTCCCTTGAAAAATTTTGATTGATGAGATTGGTAAAATGCCAAAGATCCACACTCTTTTTTCTCTGCTTTTCAGCCTCAGCGGTCAATGCCGTCGCATGCTCGTCGGACAGATGATATTCATCCTTTAAAATTGAAAGAATCATATCACGCTCATCCACACTGAATTCCTCATCGACTTTTGCCATCTCAAGAAATAGAGCACAGGCAAGGCTTATTGAAATCGTAGAGACAATGTTCGC
>CAZYTI010000011.1:0-18245 GCA_964650065.1 uncultured bacterium | reverse complement strand
TCTTCTATCCCGGTTGTGGGAATAACCGGAAAGTCGATTATCCGATAATACCCGTGCCGTTCACTCAGGTCCGGTTTACAGACACATTCTGGTTACCGCGCATGGAGACCAACCGGCAGGTAACCATACCCCATGCCTTTGAGAAATGTGAAGAGAACGGGAGGATGGATAACTTCGCCATTGCCGGAGGATTAAAGGAGGGGGAACACAGGGGAAGCTATCCTTTTGATGATACCGACGTCTATAAGGTCCTGGAAGGAGCCTCGTATGCATTGATGCTCCTTCCGGATCCGGAATTGGATAAATATCTGGATGAACTCATTGAGCTCATCGGCGCAGCCCAGGAATCCGATGGTTATCTCTATACGGTGCGTACCAACAATGCCGAACGGTTGAAGAACTGGTATGGAGATGAGCGATGGGTAAAAATCCGGGGAAGCCATGAGCTGTACAATGCCGTGCATCTATACGAGGCTGCTGTTGCTCATTTTCGAGCGACGGGCAAACCCAGCCTTCTGAATATTGCCATTAAAAATGCCGATTTAATCGACCGGGCCTTTGGTGATAACTATGAACTTCCCAACATGAGTGCCTATAACGAAACCTGTGCGGCCGTCGGTAATGTCTACTGGAATCATCGCCTCTTTCTGTTGCATGGAGATGCCAAGTACATCGATGTGATGGAGAGGACACTGTACAACGGATTGATTTCGGGAATCTCCTTAGATGGTAAACTGTTCTTCTATCCCAACAGTAAAGGGGAGATTGACATGTCCGGGCGGACGGTATCGATACATCAGGAGACAGAATATCCATGGAAGGGAACCGTGAAGATGACAGTGGATCCTGAACCGGCCTGTAAGTTCGACCTTTACGTCCGTATTCCCGGGTGGGCCAGAAACCAACTCATACCCAGCGATCTGTATCGATTCATGAATCAAAGCGATAAGAAGGTGACCATCACAGTCAATGGGAGGCCGTTTCGGTTTAAAATGAAAAACGGATTCGCCCGTATTGACCGATACTGGAAAAAGAATGACATGATCGTGCTCGATCTGCCCATGCCCATTCGGAGGGTATTGGCCCATGACAGTGTTGCTGCGGATCAGGGCAGAGTGGCCCTGCAACGCGGACCCGTCGTATACTGCGCCGAATGGCCCGATAATGAGGGCGGGCATGTCCGCAACCTGCTCTTATCCGATGATGCCATGGTCGATACCGAATTCCGGGCGGACATGCTCCATGGCATTCAGATCATTCGGGGAAAAGCCGTGGGATATGAATACGGGGACGATGAGACATCCGTACGAAAGTCAGAAAAAGATTTTATTGCCATCCCGTACTATGCCTGGGCCCATCGTGGTAAGGGCGAGATGGCTGTCTGGTGTGAAATCAGTGGTTGTTATTTTAAACGGAACGGTTAACGGTGGTCTTTGTTTTAAGCGACACGGTTAGAGGCGGTCCCTGACCGCCGAAAGAGTGGAGATACAAATGAAACGAGCAAAGGTAATATTTACAGTCCTCTTCATGATTGTATTGTTTAAAAACTCAACCCACGCCCAAACCTACAAACCGACCTGGGAATCCCTGGACAGCAGACCCATACCCCGATGGTTCAACGAAGCCAAGTTCGGCATATTTATCCACTGGGGAGTGTATTCTGTGCCTGCATGGCGACCCATCAGCAGTAAGCTCTATGCCTCTTACGCGGAATGGTATTACGCCCGGGTCATCGATGATTTTCAATATGGGGGCGATGCCTTTCATCGGAAAAATTACGGACAGGATTTTGAATATCGGGACTTCGGCCCCATGTTCAAGGCCGAACTGTTCGATCCCGATTTGTGGGCCGACCTGTTTAAACGATCCGGTGCCAAATACGTGGTGCTGACCAGCAAGCATCACGACGGATTTTGCCTCTGGCCCACCAGGAGTCCCTACAAGAAAAACTGGAACAGCATGGATATCGGTCCCAAACGAGACCTGGTGGGTGAATTGACCGAAGCCGTGCGGAAAAAGGGACTGAAGATGGGGCTCTACTATTCCCTCATTGAATGGGAAACCAATCCCACCCAACGGACCGAGTCGGGCTATTTTTTAAACAAGAAGACGATAGAAAAATATCGCATTCCTATCGATAAATATGTCGATGACCATATGCTGCCTCAGATCAAGGAGCTGGTCCTCAATTACAAGCCCGCCCTGATTTTCTCCGATGCCGGGGAGTGGGACGAAAGCGAAGCATATTGGAAGACCAAAGAATTCTTAACCTGGCTTTACAACGAGGCCCCCAACAAGGATGAGGTGGTGGTCAACGACCGGTGGTGTAAGGGCATGCCCGGAAAGCATGGGGATTACTTCTCCAGTGAGTACAAAGATACCGACGCCGTGGGCATGGATCATTCCTGGGAGGAGAGTCGGGGTGTTGGCGGTTCCTATGGTTTCAACCGTGCCGAAAATATCGATGATTACAGCACGTCCAGGGAACTCATCCACGAACTCATCGATATAGCAAGCAGGGGAGGGAATCTTCTCCTCAACGTGGGCCCTGATGCCGACGGCAGGATTCCGGTAATCATGCAGCAGCGATTGATCGGCATCGGCCAGTGGTTGCAAGTCAATGGTGAGGCGATTTACGGGACCAGGGCATGGCGGAATGCACCTCAAAAGAAGAGAGAAGAAGAACCGGATGTTTTTTTCACGACCAAGGGGAAAGATCTTTTTGTGATATGTACCTCGTGGCCCATGGAAGATCTTGTGGTTGAGAATGTGAATGTAAAGGGCAAACCCGATGTGACCATGTTGGGCCTGGATAAAAAAATCGCGTGGAAAATTTCTGGGGACGAAATTATAATTAGACCTCCTCAAATTTCTCCTGGAGATGTGCCGTGTGAGCATGCGTATGTGTTTAGAATAAGTAATGGCATATAAAGTGGTTTCCAAATGGCCGGAACGGGGAGAGCAGGCCGAAGTGTTGCTGTGGTCGTAGGGTTTGTTAAGTACTCATTCAGACCTTTGGAGACTGTCGAAAAAGTGTTCCAAAATTCCTCGAAATACCATTCGTTTGTATATTGCTTTATGAGTTTGCCTTGAAATAAACATGGGTGGTGTATTATGTCTATTCCAGATTATCAAACGGTTATGCTTCCTCTATTAAATTTTGCAGGTGATAAAATCGAACATTCCATTACGAAGTAAAACGAATCGATTCCGACTATTTTATCGAAGATTGAAAAGAGGATAAATACTTCATGAATTGCAACAGGCGTGAATTTTTAAAGACTCTGGGAGCCGGATTAACTTTGACCGCCTTTAATGGATGCCAGTTGATCCCCCAAATCGGCGCCGATCAGCCCAACGTCCTGTTCATCGCTGTAGATGACCTCAATGATTGGGTCAATGTGTTGGGAGGCCGGCCCGGCGTGCATACACCCAACATCGACAGGCTGGCCGAACGGGGGGTTGTATTTACCAATGCCCATTGTTCGTCACCGAGCTGCAATCCTTCCAGGGCGAGTATCATGACAGGTGTACGACCTTCCACTTCAGGGATTTACAATAACCGGCAGCACTGGCGGGAATCCCCTGTACTCAGGGATGCCAGGACGATTCCGGAACACTTCCATTCCATCGGCTATCACACGACCGGAGGGGGTAAAATCTTTCACTGCCTTTCCTGGATCAAAACGAGTTACGGATCAGACGAAAACGATTACGATATATGGGATGACTATTTTCCTTCCAAGACACGCGCCATGCCCGAATCTGTCTGGCCCGAAGGCACGGTCCGGAATGATGAGGGCACATTCGAGTGGGATCCGGTTGCCAAAGGAAGAACGGATTGGCGTCCTTCCTACTACTTCGATTGGGGACCATTAAAAACAACCGATGAAGAAATGGCCGATTTCCAGGTGGTGGATTGGGCTATCGGCGAGCTGAAGAAAGAACACGAAAAGCCCTTCTTCCAGGCCGTGGGTATTTTTCGTCCTCACATCCCCTGGTTCATTCCGCAAAAGTACTTTAATCGATATCCTCTGAATGAGATTACACTTCCACCGGTGAAGGAGAGAGACCTGGAGGACTGCTCTTCGGTAGGGAAAAGCTTCTGCCGCCGGAAATGGCAGGAATGGATTTTGGAAAACGATATGTGGAAGCAAGCGGTCCAGGGCTATTTAGCCGGTATCAGTTTTGCCGATGCCCAGGTCGGCCGGTTGCTGGATGCTCTGGATGCCAGTTCATATGCGGAAAACACGATGATTGTCCTCTGGTCCGACCATGGCATGCATATCGGAGAGAAAGAGCACTGGGAGAAATTTACGCTGTGGGAAGAATCGACCCGGGTTCCGTTGATTATTACAGCTCCTGGTGTAGCCACACCCGGGGGCAGGTGTGGACGGCCCGTGAGTCTCCTGGACGTCTATCCGACCCTAATCGAATTGTGTGGTAATCGACCTTATCCATCATTGGAAGGACAGAGTCTTGTTCCCCTGCTCAGGGATACCCAAGCATCCCGTGAACGACCGGCCATCACCACCTGGGGATTCAATAACCATGCGGTTCGTACGGAGCGCTGGAGATACATCCGGTATAATGATGGTTCCGAAGAGCTGTACGATCACCAGAGCGACCCGGATGAGTATACCAATCTTGCGGGACAGAGTCAATACAAATCGAAAAAAGAAGATCTGGCTCAGTGGCTGCCTACAACGAATGCATTGTTCTCTCGGTAGGGAATGGTGGTCTGGTTCGATCGGATTCTGTGGAGGTGAGGAACGAAAAGATCGTGATCACCACCCTAATTACGATCTTAATACTCGACATGGTAATTGAGATTTCTTTAAAAATTATGTAAGTATAAGTCATATTTTAATAAGCGTACAAAGGAGTCCAGCATGAGAAAGTTAAGCAGTATCGCACCGGATTGGTGGGATTATACGACTCTGGATGATGAGATTATCGAGGATGCTGCGAAGTTGACCATCAAAAGTATGGAACAGTTAGAGAGACCCGGATTCACGATAAAATTTTACGATACCCGGGAATCCTTTTATTTAGCAGAAGCCATGGAATACATACATGCTTGGAGTCAGGCCACAGAGAGCAGTCCAGCCGGCATTTGCGGACCCATCGGACCCACGGAGCAGTTGCCTCTGGTAGCTGAGTTGGTGAATGCATTTGAAATCGATCTCCAGCATGCTCATTTTTGGGGAATGGACGAGTGGATTGTCGATGGTAAGGAGGTGGCCCCATCTCACCCGCTGAGTTTTGCGAGAACGGATATGGAAATGTGTTTCAACAGAATCGATAAAAAAGGGGCCATGCCTTTGGAGAACATCCACTTTCCTGCCGTAGATACCATCGATGCCTACTCGAATTTTTTTGATGAGGTTCGCTGTATTGTCATGCAGGGTGGCCAGGGAGAAGTCAAACACTGGGCCTTCAACGATCCTCTGAAACGAGAAGGTCTCTATCAAGAGGAACCGCCTTCACCCGAGGAATATAGAAAACAACGTATTCGTATTGTCGATCTCCACCCCATCACGTTGATCCAAAACGCACGTACCTCGGGCAAGGGAAACGTCAGCGCCGTTCCTCACCAGGCCATTACCGTGGGTCCAATGGAGACCTGGAAAGCCGAAAAGGTTTCCATATGGCACTACGGGACTCATGACAATCCCTTTGGAATGCGGCTGACGGCTTTGATGATATCCAAGAAAATCGCCGATTCGGCAGTTCCCATGTCCCTGTTAGCGGATCATCCCCATGTCCAGTTTAATTATTATCGTCCGGGAATCGGGACATGTGAGATTGAGATGCACTAGGTTAAGAGCTGCTCATAAATAGAAGTTGGATAAATACATAAAACCGAGGGATAATGAAGCAAAGGTTGATGCTGCTGGTATCTGGTTACTGGTTCTGGCAGCATTTACCAGCAACAAGCAACCAGTAGCCAGTAACAATAAACTGCATCCATGCATGCAAAAACGGTAAAACAACAGGATCAGTCATGACAAAAAAGTACAGCGTTCTCGCTGTGGCCGCCCATCCCGATGACATCGAGTTTGTGATGGCCGGGACGTTACTCTTGTTACATGAAGCCGGGTGCGAGATTCACTATTTTAATATCGCCAACGGGAGTTGCGGCTCCGATGCCCTCTCCAAGGAGGCCATCGTCCAAATCCGGGAAGCAGAGGCCAGGTCCGCCTGTGAATTTTTAGGTGCGACTTTTTATCCGAGTCTGGTAGATGATTTTGCAATTATTTATACTGAGTTTATGATTAAAAAAGTTGCTGCTGTAGTGAGACAATGCCAACCGGAAATTCTGCTGATTCCGTCCCTTAAAGATTATATGGAAGATCATGTGACGGCAGCGCGAATCGCCGTGACCGCCGCTTTTGTCAGATCCATGCCCAACTACGATACCGATCCTCCGGTTGAACCCATTGAGAATGACATCGCCGTTTACCATGCTTTACCCTACGGATTGGTGGATGAGGTGCGGCAGCGGGTCGTGCCGGATTTGTACGTGGACATCACATCGGTGATGGAAAAGAAAACAGAAATGCTGCGTTTTCACAGGAGTCAGAAAGAATGGCTGGACAAGAGTCAGGGTATCGACTCATATATCGAAACCGTGAAAGCCATGGGCAAGGAGGCCGGAGACATGTCCGGTCAGTATACTTATGCGGAAGGATGGCAGAGACATGCCCACCTGGGATTGGCACAGGAGGAATTCAATCCCCTCACAGAAATACTGATTTGGCGGATAAAAAATGGGAGCATATAAAATGGTGATAGCAAAAGGTTCTTTGAAACCCTATTTATGGATTGTTATTTTCCTTTCAATATTCAGCAGCATAAATCTGCACGGCCAGGCGGGTGTGAAAATTTGGGAAGCGCCTTTGGTGATTCCCACCTACCGGGTGGGAGAACCGGAGAAGAATCCGATCTTCCATACCGGGAGGGCATATCAGGGGGCCAAGGGACCGGTCTATCCTTATCCCATGCTGGACAAGTTGACCGATAGTCGCGAAGACAAGACCTATCAGGCGGTCTTTTTAGAGAACGAGCACATTAAACTCTGCGTGCTCCCGGAGATTGGCGGCCGTATCTTTTATGCTTTGGATAAGACCAATGGCTATGATCTGTTCTATCGTCAACATGTCATTAAGCCGGCCCTCATCGGTATATTGGGTGCCTGGATATCCGGTGGTGTGGAGTGGTGCATTCCCCATCATCACCGGGCCACGACCTTCATGGAAGTGGACCATGCCATTCAGGAAAATGACGATGGAAGTAAAACCGTCTGGATAGGAGAGATGGAACTGCGTCATCGGATGAAATGGATCATCGGATTGACACTTTACCCGGATCAATCAATTATCGAGGCGACTGTAAAATTTTTTAATCGGACGCCCTTCCTCCATTCCTTTCTATATTGGGCCAATGTGGCCGTTCATGCCAATCCCGATTATCAGGTGATCTTTCCCCCGAGCACCGAATTTGGAACCCACCACGGCAAGAACCAATTCACACGATGGCCCCTCTCCTCCGAATATTATGGTGGTGTGGATTATACCCGTGGTGTGAATTTGAGCTGGTGGAAGCATCTTCCTTCACCGACCTCGATTTTTGCCTGGGACTGTGAGGAAGATTTTTTGGCCGGGTACGATCATGGGAAGGAAGCCGGTGTTGTCCACGTCGCTGACCATCACGTCGTTCCCGGAAAAAAACTCTGGACCTGGGGGACCGGTTCTCCCGGAAAGATATGGGAGAAGATACTCACGGAAACCGACGGTCCGTACCTGGAGATCATGGTTGGAGCGTATTCAGACAACCAACCCGATTACAGTTGGATTCAGCCCTATGAGGTCAAGACTTTTCGACAGGTGTGGTATCCTCTGAGGGAGATAGGCGGTGTCAAAAATGCTCATGAAAAGGCGGCCGTAAATTTGGAAATCACCGAAAAATCGGCGAAATTGGGATTCAACACCACCTCGGATTACACCCTTGCCCGGGTGGTTCTCAGGGCAGCCGAAGAGACGCTTTTTGAGAAAACGATCGCAATAGGACCGGATAAGCCTTTTTCGAAAGAGATAAGAATGGCTTCAGATATTGGAGAGAAGGATCTGGAAGCGTTGCTCATATCTCAAAGCGGCGATACAGTGATAAGTTACACACCGGTAAACCGGGAAAAGACGACCATGCCAGAACCTGTGAAACGACCTTCAAATCCTCAGGAAATAGAAACCGTTGAGGAGCTCTATCTTGCCGGTTCGCGTCTGGAACAGTTCTATAATCCGGTGCTGGAGCCGTATCCCTATTATGAAGAGGCGCTGAAACGGGATCCCGATGATGTTCGGGTCAATACGGCTCTGGGCATACTTTTAGCCAAACGGGGCCTTTTCCAGGATGCAGAAAAACACCTGAAACGGGCAGTCAACCGTGCGGCGAAAAGTTATACCCGACCCAGGCGAGGAGAATCCCTGTACTATCTGGGTGTGGTGTTGAGGGCTCAGAATAAGATGGCTGAAGCATACGAAGCCTTCGCCAGAGCAGCCTGGGATGCGGCTTTTCATTCTGCTGCGCATTATCAATTGGGCGAATTGGCCTGCAATGAAGGAAACATGCATCTCGCCCTGGACCATCTCGCCCGTTCCTTATCGACCAATCAAATGGGTACACGGGCTTTGAATTTAAAAACGGTGATACTTCGGCATATAGGTAAAATAGAGGAAGCGGAGAGAACGATCTCAGAAGTGATGGCCATAGATCCTTTGAATTTCTGGGGAGGAAATGAGATTTACCTGATCCGATCTAAACAAAATGATCGGAACGAGGCCCATCGGGTATTGAACGGTCTCCAGGAAAGTATGAAGGGATCGGTTCAGTCCTATCTGGAATTGGCCGTGGACTATGGCAATTGTGGGTTTTTGGATGAGGCAATCGATGTGATCTCGCGGTTTATGGAAACCGGTTCTCAGACGAATCGAGACGATCCTCTCTTTTACTACTATCTGGGTTTTTACTGGGAAAGAAAGGGAGAGAAGGCAAAGGCATTACAGTACTATCGCCGGGCTCAGGATGCCCCACCGGATTATTGTTTTCCCTTTCGTTTGGAGACCCTGGAGATGCTTGGTCATGTTTCCACGCTTAATCCCCAGGACTCCAGGGCACACTTTTATTTGGGAAACCTTCTCTATGACCTTCAACCTGAGAAAGCACTAAAAGCATGGGAGCGTTCCAGAGCATTGGATGATACCTTTGGGATGGTACACCGCAATCTCGGCCTGGCATACAGTCGGATAAGGAACGATGTCCCCAAAGCGGTTGCCAGTTTGGAACGGGCGGTTGAACTGAGCAAAAACGATCCGAAAATCTTTTATGAAATGGATCTTCTCTACCAAATGGGGGGAGTTGATGCAGAGAAAAGGTTGTCACTTTTGGAGGAAAATCATGATACTATTGTCCTGCGGGACGACGCACTGTCCCGGGAGGTCTTACTCCTGGTTCAATTGGGTCGTTATGACCGAGCTATCGATTTACTCACAAACCATCATTTCCATACTTGGGAGGGGGGTGGACAAATACACAATGTTTATGTGCATGCTTATCAGTTGAGAGGCCTGAGAAAGGTTGAGTCCAAAAGTTACCATGATGCTTTAGAGGATTTCCAGGCGGCTCTGGAATATCCCGAAAATTTGGAGGTCGGTCGGCCCATTCACGACAGAAAAGCTTACAAGACAAATTATTTCATCGGCAAGACCCATGAGGCATTGGGACAAAACAGAAAAGCGAGAGGCCATTACCTCAAGGCGGCCGACACGAGTCGGGAGACCGGATGGTCCGAGATTCTTTTTTATCAGGGTCTCGCTTTGCAGCAGTTGGGTAAGTCGAAGGATGCGGAATTGTTGTTCGATCGGTTGATCCGTGGTGCCGAGGAGAGACTGGAGAGAGAGACGGGCATGGATTTTTTCACCAAGTTTGGAGAGAAGCAGTCTCAGGAGAAGCAAAGGGCCAATGCTTTCTATCTATTGGGATTGGGGTGTCTGGGGAAAGGCAGGACAAAGGATGCAGAGACTGCTTTTGGAGATGCACTCCGGTTGGATCAGAATCATCTATGGGCGAGGAGGAGGAAATGAAATACAAGATGAGGAGATTTTAATGGGGCATAGAGTGAAATGTGTGATCCTCGGTTCGCTAGTTGTCGTTTTGTTCCTGGGGACTCGGTGTCAGAGACCTTCATTATCCAGTCGTAAAATTTATATCGATGAGAAGTCGAAACCAGGGGTCTTTCATCTAATTCAAAAAGATATCGAGATTCCCACAGTTGATTATGAACATGCGATTCTTCAGGATGAGTTGGGTTATCCCCAGGTGGATTTCCGGAAATTTGACAGGAGTAATCCAGGTCAGACCACACAAAATTACGAGGCCGTTATTCTTGAAAATAAGTATATAAGGTTGACTTTGCTGCCAGGGAAAGGGAAACCATATTCTTTCGTTTACAAAGTCACAGGACACGAGGAATTATTCATCCCAAAGATTGCCCAGGTGTTGGGATCCCCCAATCGCTTGGGTTGGTGGTATGGAATGGGAGGTGTCGAATATACCATGCCCGACGAAGAGCATGGGGATACATGGGCGGCCGATTGGGAATGGGAGATAATCGAGGATTCTCCCACGCGGAAGACGGTGCGCATGACTGTGCAGGAACGTCGTTATGGTCTTAGAGAAGCGATCGACATCTCCATTGTGCCGGATAAGGCTTATTTCGAAACACTGATAAAAATTGAAAATCCCACGGATCTATCCATCGATTTCCAACACTGGATCAATCCCATGTGGGCACCCGGCGGCCGGGGGGAGATTACCGAGCACACTGAATTCGTCATGCCAACCCGGAAATGTTATATCACAGAGAGGCCATTCAATGATTGGATGCTGGACTACGATGCTGACAGAAGCCGATTACAATCCTATGATGTCAGTCCGCTTCGTTTTCTTCAGGGTTGGAAAAACATCGGAGATCTACTGGCCTGGGAACTCGATCATGGTTTTTACAGCGCTTTCTCCCACGATGAGGACGAGGGCATCGTACGTGTCTTTCCCAAGGAAATGAATCCCGGATGTAATATCTGGGCCTGGGGTATCGATCCAAAACCCGAGACCCGTTTTCAGTTTTCCGGCAGTGAAACCTGTCTTGGGTATGTGGAAATGTGGGGGGGCATCACCCATGGTTTTGAGGAATATTATCGGCTGGAGCCCGGTGAATGGATTTCGTGGAAAGAATGGATGTTTCCCTATCACCGGACCAGGGGTCTTCACTTTGCCAACAGGGATTTTGCGGTGACCTTTACCCGTCGTCCTACGGGTGAACATGTCCTGAGATTGTGCCCAAGTGGTGATATTCAAAACATTCAATGCAAGATAATTTCGGCCCGAATGGGTGAATCACGGCTCACTGTGTATTATGATGCTTTCTATCCTAAAAAGCGTATTCCGAAATTCAGTTTTAGTGCACCGGATGAAGAATTGGCCCTGATTGTTTTTCAGAACGGCATAGAAGTCGTTCGATTGTCAGCAGAAGAACCAGTGAAAATTCCGTAGAGCGAGGCGTGTGAAGCGTAGAGCGACCTGAATAACGCTCTACGCCCTACGCTCCACGTCTATGGACGTAGAAGTATCAACGATTTTAAGAATGTTTATTATGAGGCAAACATATGGCCGATTATGAAAACGAAAATAAATTAAAAATGCTGGGTGGTATCTGGGGTGGGCTCGTTCCCTTCGTCCTTCTTATCGTGGTTTTGTTCGGACTTTCCATCGGAGGCCATGGCGGTGTTAAGGGATTCTGGACGGCCGGTTGGCTGGCCCTGCTTTTGGGGATTTTCCTGGCAAGGGACAAGCGGGCTTATTGTGGTTCGATTTTGAGGGGGCTGGGGGATAAAAACGGGATCGTTATAGTTACCGCCTGGCTATTTGCCGGAGTGTTTGGAAAGTTATTGGTGGCCGGCGGTTTGGTAAATGGGCTGCTCTGGTTCGGACTCAAAACAGGGGCTTCCGGAACCTTCTTTTCTCTTTTATCTTTTGTGGTCGCTATGATTTTTTCCATGGGTACTGGAACGAGTACCGGAACTGTGCTGTCTCTGATACCTGTCCTCTATCCGGCAGGTGTTTTCCTCGGGGCCAATCCGATGATGTTGGCAATAGGCATCCTCTCAGGAGCGGCATTCGGTGATAATCTCGCGCCCATTTCCGACACAACCATCGTATCGGCATTTACCCAGGAGGCCGAGATGCGGGATGTGGTCCGCAGTCGTTTTCCTCTGGCCATGACCGCTGCTGTAATAACGGCCATTTTCATTTTCATATTTGGAGGAGGGGGAGAGGTGAGATCCCTGCCGGAAATTCAGGCACAGACAACACCTGTGGGATTACTGATGCTGATCAGTTTCGTCATTGTTATCGTCTCCGCCCTGAGTGGCAGGCATCTCATAGAATCCCTGATGTATGGAAACGTTTCGGCTGTTTGTATTGGATTGGCCAACAATCAGATGAAATTAAATGAAGTTTTCCGGATTCCGTCGGAAAACGGACAATCCACCGGGCTGATTCAAGAGGGGATCAGCAGTGTGACAGGGGCCATCATATTTGCCATGCTCATGCTTGCCATCACTCAGATTCTGATCGATAGTGGTGTTTTGGAAACGATTTTAAAAAAGATTGAGAAGACTTTTGTAAAAACGGTGCGACAGGCAGAGCTGTTTATCATTTTCATCACCATTCTGGCTTCCATTCCCATTGCGTCCAACGCTGCAGCCGAACTCTTGGTGGGTCCGGGCCTGGTGAAACCCCTGGGGAAAAAATTTCGTCTTGCCCCATCACGGAGGGCCAACCTGATGGACTGCAGTGTGTGTACGCTGTTTTACACCATTCCCTGGCACATTGCTGTTGTGGTTTGGTACGGGGCGATTCAATCTGTTGCAGAAACGTTCCAACTGCCTTCATTGCCAATTGGTGCTTCGTTCCTGAATCCATACTCCTGGGCGCTTCTGGCCGTTCTGCTTTTTTCTGCGATTTCGGGATGGAACCGTAAATTTGATCGTTCAGAAAGTGTTGAAGTGGTATCTTGACATTCTTCAGATTATTCGTTAAATATAATTGGGATTTTAAGAGGATGTATGTTTTATTTAATTTTGGGGATATTAGGAATCAGACCAAGAGCACAAGCTCAAAACTATAATTTTAGAATTCGTTATTTATGGAGTGAAGCGACTGTGTCGCTTCATAAACTGAAAATGTGGGTGTACTACTAAAATGTACTGAAATTAATGTTTTATAGTCTAAAGGAATAATTAATGAGGTGTGAAAATGAAAGCTGAGACATATTCAGCAATTGCAGCTTGCCTTGCTGTTTTATTGGCCATTTTATCTTGGTATTACAATAAGGAAATTACAAAAGGTTTATTATCATTATACGATGTTCAAGTGAAGGGTGAAAGGGTAGCACCTACAAGGTTAAAGATAAATTTTCTTTTTTTATTTTCTCTAAAACTAATAAATCTTACTTTGGTTATGATGGTCATGGTGCTGTATATCAATTAACAGTAGATGAATACGACAATATGGAAAACACAATTCCTGATGAATTTAAGAAATAAATAACAATATTAAGTAAATTAGCAAACCGTATTTAATATTTAACATTAGAGTTGGAGTTGAAACATGAAGAAAAAATTGTTTCAGAAACCACGCCAATATTTGACTATTTTGTTCAGTACGATTCTTTTCATTTTTGTTCTCGGTCATGGATTATTTTTATCCAACATTTCGACTCCTTCACTGAATGTCACAAATAAGAGAGCTCAGTTTACACCTTTCGAAGCAGCCATTGCCGATTTTGAGGCACTTCTTGCTGGAGATGTGGCCGAAGATGGTATAGGCGGCATTGCCGCCGGTATTGTTGCGGAAGATCAGTTGATCTGGGCCAAAGGATTTGGGTGGGCAGACACAGAACGTCGTATTCCCACCGATGTGCTCACCATCGGTAGGACGGGGTCAATTTCAAAATCTTTTACTGCTGTGTTGATGGTACGGTTGGCGGAAGCGGGTTTCTTCGATCTGGATGATCCTGTGGCTGCCTATTTCCCTGAAATAAAGATGTTGGCCGAAACGCCCAAGAATATGAAACCGATTACCTTCAGGCACCTGGCAAGCCATTCGGCGGGCCTCATCCGGGAACCCAGACTGGATGGAGCGGCTTCGGGCCCCATTGCTTATTGGGAAGAAAAGATACTGGCTTCCATTCCAAAGACATCTTTCCTGGCATCGCCCAAAGAAAAATATTCTTATTCAAATATCGGATTCGGTATCCTGGGTTTGGCAATCTCCCGGGCTGCTCAGAAATCTTTTATGCAGTTGATGGAAGATTATATTTTCCGACCCTTGAATATGTCCAGTTCCACATTTATACTCTCGGACGAACAGTGGAGCCGCATGTCCATTGGGTATCAGGTTCGACGAGACAGCACCATCAATGTGGAACGTCCAGCATTGGAACACGCTGGCCGGGGGTATAAGGTACCCAACGGCGGAATATATTCCACGATTCCCGACTTGGCTAAGTTCGTCATGGCCATGACCGGTGCATCATCCGCTCAAATATTATCTCAAAAAGCACGGGAGGAAATACAACGATTTCAAGTCCACGGGAGCGACAGCACCGGATACGGACTGGGATTCTTTGTGCAAATTGCACCCGGGGGAACGAAAGTTATGGGGCACAGCGGGTCTGTTGCCGGTTACAATGCCTATCTTTGTTTCGATCCGGCATCAAAAATCGGTGTTATCTTGCTGCGAAATTATACCCGTGGTGCGGCCTCCCTGGGGAAATATGGACGGGATTTACTTTTAGAACTTGTAAATAACAAATAAATGTTTAAGAAGGGGATCCGAATGAATATATCAATGATCATCCGGACTTGTATCGCTCTTGTTTTATGCATCGCATTATTAATTGGATGTTCAAATGATCAACAGCCATACGATATCATCATCAAGTCGGGGACGATTGTGGATGGCACTGGGAATCCCGGATATCGTGCGGACATTGGCATCAGGGAAGATCAAATCGCTGAAATCGGCAATATCCCGGAAAATATGGGGAAACAGGTGATCGATGCTCAGGGGTACACTGTGGTTCCCGGATTCATCGATGTACATACCCATGCGGATCGACGCATCGATACACAGTCCGAAGCAAAAAACTATCTACTTCAAGGCGTGACAACCGTGGTGGGGGGTAATTGCGGTGGTTCCAGATTCCCCTTGGACAGTTTGTTTCAACGAATCGAAGCGAAGGAAATTGCTCTTAACTTTGCCACATTTATGGGACACAACACCATCCGGAGGGAGGTCATGGGGAATGACAATCGAAAGCCCACGGATGAGGAACTGATTCGTATGAAGGATCTGGTGAGACAGGAGATGTTGGCCGGTGCCATCGGATTGAGTACAGGACTGGAGTATTTACCTGGCCGTTTCTCTGAGACGGAAGAGATTATTGCATTGACCCGGGAGATCCAACCCTTTGACGGGGTATATGCATCACACCTGCGGGATCAGGGTGAATTCATCAGGGATGCTATTGAAGAAGCCGTCCGGATCGGAAAAGAATCCGGAGTCAAGGTTCAGGTCGCTCACATCAAACTAAAAATAGAAAAGTCATGGGGTAAACGGGATATGATCACGGGTCCCATTGAGAGGGGACAGCGGGATGGCGTTGAAGTGTATATGGACGAGTATCCCTATACGGCAGGTAGCACAGGATTCACCAGTTCGTTTCCTGAATGGGCCGTAACAGGCGGACACGAGGCCTTTAAAGAACGGCTCAACGATCCGGAACAATATAGAAAAATGAAAGATCATATCGTGGATTTTCGTTTTGTATCGACACGGAGAATTGACAAGGCAAGAATGATTTATATTACCAGAGACCGAAAACACCCCGAGTATGAGGGGAAGAATCTGGCTGAAATTCTAGAAATGTTGGGTCGAAAGAACAACACATCCAACGCCGCCGATCTGTTTATTCAATTGGAGAGGGATGATCGACCCAGTGCGATCTTTTTTCAGACCGATGAAAAGGATGTGATCGCCTTGATGCAGGAGAACTATTGCATGGTGGGTTCGGATGGAAGTATTGAAATTTTCGGACGGGGAGTGACCCACCCCCGGGCATATGGCACCTTTCCCAAAGTGCTCTCAAGATTTGTTCGGGAACAGGGTGTTCTGACCCTACCCGATGCGATAAGAAAAATGACCTCCCTGCCGGCCCAGGCCATGGGATTCTACCAGCGCGGTGTTTTGAAACCGGGCATGGTTGCGGATATAACGATATTTGATCCGGATAATATACTGGACAAAGCCACCTATCAAGAACCCCACCAATATCCGGAAGGCATCCGTTGGGTCATCGTCAACGGACATGTATCTGTGCTTGCCGGGGACATCGTGAAAAAAGATGGGGGCAAGGTATTGTATGGGTCGGGGAAGATGAAATAGAGCGATCTTCGGATGGTTTATAAAAAAAATTTCGAATCAGTTTTATGATATCAACAGGAGAATTTGTATGAACAAACGAAACAACCATAATAAGATGAATTGCACGATCATAGTAATGATTTTTCACCTGGTATTTTCGACAACTCATTCAAGGGAAGAAAAAAAGGTCATGGCGATTATTAACGCTCGTATCTATCCGGTGACTCAGCCGGTCATCGATTCGGGTGTCCTGCTGGTGCAGGATGGTAAAATTCTCGAAGTCGGTGCCGATGTATCGATTCCTTCGGATGCCAATGTGATCGATGCCAGAGGGAAGGTCGTCATACCGGGTATCGTGGAATCTCACTCCCACATGGGTCAGAAACTGTTGTGGCTTCCGGTGACGGGAAGTGATAACAATGAACTTTCCAAGCCCATCAATGCCGAGGTCAGGGCCATCGATGGTTTGAACACCAATGACAGGGCCTTTGCCATCGCCCTGCAGGGAGGCATTACGACGATGAATGTCGTCCCCGGGAGTCGAAGTCCCAACAGCGGGCAGGCCGTGGTACTCAAACTGCGGGGTGGAACCGCAGATGAGATGGTCTTGGCCCATGGCGGGATGAAGTTTGCCATTCGGGCTTCCACACGCAAGCGGAATTTTCCGAAAAACATAGAAGAAGTAGGAGAGCTGCTGCGAGAAAACCTCATTGAAGCACAGGCGTACATGAAGGCCTGGGATGAGGTCGAATCGGGTCAGAATAATGGAGGGCCACCGCCGCGCGACCTGCGCCTGGAGGCTCTCAGCAAAGTCCTTACCCGGGAGTGGTTTGTCGGGGTCCATGCCCATCGGGTGAATGAAATGCGTATTCCCATGGAATTAAAAAAAGAATTCAATTTGGATCTATACATCATCCATGGAAACGCCGTTACAGAACTCGCCGAGGAGTTGGTGGAGCTAGGAATCCCCGTCAGTTATGGTCCGGTTTTTCCGGGGGGAAGCAGAGAAAATACGGCCCTGGAGGGAGCCGTACGCTTTGACCGTCTCGGCGGCAAAATCAGCTTTCATCAGGATCATCCCGATGGCCATCAGTACTACCTTCGCCCCTGCGCCTCCTTGTTTGTCCGAAAAGGGATGTCAAAGGAGAATGCGTTGAGGGCATTAACACTCAATCCTGCGGAACTGTTACGGTTGGATGATCGGATTGGAAGCCTGGAACCCGGTAAAGATGCCGATTTTCTGATATTGAGTGGTCCTCCTCTGGAGTTTGAGAGTCTCGTGGAGAGGGTATTTGTGGAAGGAAATGAAGTTTATAATCGTGATAGTGGATTTTCGGTTTTTTAATTTTTTGGTTAAAAACATAACCAAAAAATTAAAAAAGAATATTGAGGTTGATAAAATGAGTAACCATAATTTAAGAATGATCGCTTTGATTTTTTTCTTTTTAAGCTGGATTTGTGTCTTTGGTCAGTCGGTAGATATTGCCATTCGAGGGGGTGAGATTCATACGATTTCTGGAGGCGTGATTGAGCAGGGCATTGTTCTCATAGGAGAAGGGAAGATTAAGGCAGTAGGTTTAGATGTTACGATACTCAGGGGGACAAAGGTTTTCGACGTTCAGGGGATGATTGTTACACCCGGTATCATCGATGCACGGAGCTATTTTGGGCTGGGAAGAAGGGGCGATCGGAGAACACTC
>CAZYTI010000010.1:5135-18416 GCA_964650065.1 uncultured bacterium | reverse complement strand
ATAGGAATTTCTGATGAAGGACTTGAATATGCTTGAGAATCAATTCAATAAATTGACATCGAGCCTTACACGACGTCGTTTTCTGACCACGGGCATCGCTGGACTGACCATCGGAACGATGTTGTCCTGTAAGGGGTCTTCTTCGGATCAGCAATCCGAATTGACGATTCCGGAGACATCGGAGGATACGGCCTGGGCAGCCATTCGGACACATTTTGTGACAGATCCCGGAGTTACCTAATTAAATAATGCCGGTCTTGGGATGCCTCCAGCCGAAGTGGTAAAAGCGGTTGCCTATGGTTACGGGCTGATTTCCGAGAATCCCATCCTGGCCAAGCACGAGCTCAGGGAAACCATACGGGATCGTGTCAATCCTCGTCTCGCAAAACTGTTGGCCGCGGATCCGACGGAGATCGTATTGACGCGTAATGCAACGGAAGCGTTGTACCTGGCGGCCCTGGGTCTGGCACTCGAACCGGGTGATGAGGTTCTGCTGACGAGCCAGGAACATCCGGCAGGACGGCAGCCCTGGGAATACCGGAAGCATCTGCAGGATATCAGGGTCAAAGAAGTCTTTATTCCCAGTCCTTTTGAACACGAAGATCAGGTGGTGGAACGCATCTTCAGTGGCATATCCCACAGAACACGGGCTCTGGCTTTTTGCCATGTCACCCGGGGAGGACATCTATATCCGGTGAAGCGGTTGGCAGCGATGGCCAGAGAACGGGGAATCACCTCCGTTGTTGACGGAGCGCAGGCAATCGGAATGCTGCCGGTGGATCTTCATGACCTGGGATGTGATGTGTATGCAGCCAGCCTTCACAAATGGATGCTAGGTCCCATGGGTACGGGCATGTTCTACGTGAGAAAAGATGCCCGGAAACGAATTCGTTCCCTCTTCTCCCCGGATTCGAATACCGAGCAGCCCAACTATGCCCTTGGCGGTACTGCCGATCTGCCTGTCAGAGCGGCGCTAAATGCGGCCCTTTCCTTTGTCGATGGTATCGGCATCCGGGCCATTGAAAGACGAAACCGATATCTGTCCGATTATCTGAAGGTCCGGTTGGCGCGGATGCCATCGGTTCAGCTCATGAGCGGACCCACACCTCAGACCTCGGCACCGGGCTCGACCATCTTCGAGATGGATGGGGTGGATGCCCTCGGTGTCGTTCCAAGATTGGCGAAAGAGAAAGGCATTCACATAGACGAGCACACCCGGGACGGGCACAATGCCATTCGGGTATCCACCCATTTTTACAATACCAGGAGAGAAATCGACCGGTTGATTGTGGCACTGAAAGCGTTGTAAACGGGTATTTCAGTTATGATTGGTAATAACGCAACTTCGAATCACACAGATAAATATTTGCTGCTGGTTACTGGTATCAGACCTGGCAGGTTTTCGTTGAGTGAATAATATAAAGCCTTCGATTTTATTGAATAATTGAAAGATTAAACCTGCCAGGTCTTTTTAGACATTTTTCTTTTAACCAGTAACATTATCATAATTGTACGGTAGAAAAAACAATCGGTTTTAGCAAACGAAATAAAATCTCATACATGCTCAAACCCTCCCGCGAATTTCAAATTTTTGCCAAACCCATTGGCTCCATCTGTAACCTGGAATGCCACTACTGTTACTACCTGAAGAAGGAGCATCTCTATCCCGAAGACGAGTCGTTTCATATGCCCGACGATATTCTGGAAACCTATATCGTCCAACACATCGATGCTTCCACTGATAAAGTCATCCGATTTTCATGGCATGGCGGAGAGCCGACTGTTTTGGGGCCGGAGTATTTTCGTAAGATCGTCACACTTCAGAGAAAACACCGACCCGCCGGCCGGACCATCGTCAATGGGTTGCAGACCAATGGGTCGCTTTTGGATGATGATTGGTGCAGGTTTTTAGCAGATGAAGGATTCTCTGTGGGAATCAGCCTGGACGGTCCACAGGATTTACACGATCTGTACCGGGTCACCAAGGATGGGAAGCCGACATTCGAGAAAACCATCCGGGGGGTTGAACTTTTAAAGGAATATGGCATCCCCTCCGAGATACTCTGTGTGGTGAATACACAGAACGTCCAGTACCCTTCCGAGGTGTACGGATTCTTCAAGCAGTATGAAGCCAAATACATCACGTTTCTTCCCCTGGTCGAACCCTGGTCTGATGCTGAAGGTGGAGTCAGTCCCCGAACCGTTCCGGCGGAAGACTGGGGACATTTTCTCTGCACCGTCTTCGATGAGTGGAGGGAACAGGATATCGGGAATATCAAAGTGCAGATATTCGAAGAGGCAGCCCGACCGGCCTTCGGACAGGAACATACCCTGTGTATCTTTCGGAAGACCTGTGGGGACGTGCCGGTGGTCGAACACAACGGGGACTTCTTTTCATGCGACCATTATGTGGATCCGAAGCATCGTCTCGGTAATATCCTGAAAACACCCTTGGTCGAGCTATTAGAGAGTCCTTCCCAGATCGCATTCGGACAGGCCAAATGGGACTCATTGCCCCGCTATTGCCGGGCCTGCGAGGTCCTGTCCATGTGCCATGGGGGATGTCCCAAGAATCGTTTTATTGAGACACCCGATGGGGAAGGGGGATTGAACTATCTATGTGCCGGCTACAAACGCTTTTTTGCGCACTGCCGGCCTTTTGTGTCTCAGGTGGCTGCATTGTGGCAAAAACAAACTTCTCCGACGATCCGGACTCAGAAAACGGGACGCAATGATCCGTGTCCCTGTGGTAGTGGAAAAAAATTTAAACAATGTTGTGGGGTCTATCATCACTAAGATGCAGAGGTGCTAAGAGTATTAGATATTTTTTATTATACTTTGGCAATTTTTTTCTAAGCATACAATTGGCTTAATGATTTTGAAAAATGTTACCTTTCGATCTCCCCTTTACTAAGGGGGAGACCAAGAGGGGGTAGTGAAGGCGTGCATAAATAATGTTTTGCATAATAACCCCCTATGATCCTCCCGAAAAATCGGGACAAAAGGGGATAAAATTGAATCATTATTTATGCACGCCTGGGATGTTATTACATTTTTCAAAATCATCAAGCCGTTTATAAAATCTGCCAAAGTTCAGTCATCAATACCTTGCGTTTCTACGCCTGTGTGGTACAACGGGACGTCAGGTTTTCAACTTCTCTTTAAAAAATGCGATAGTACGCTTAAAGGCAAGGAGGGCCGCTTCTTTATGATACCGGGAGCCGGTGTCGTTGTTAAAGGCATGCCCGGCACCTTCATACATGTAGATTTTGTATTCGATTTTTGCCTTCTGTAGACCTTCTTCGAATGCAGGTATGCCCTGATTGATGCGTTCGTCAAGACCCGCATAATGCAAGACTAAAGATGCTTTAATTTTAGGAACATCTTCGGCTATGGGTTGACTCCCATAGTAGGGGACTGCTGCTGATAAATCCGGCGCATTCACGGCGACTTGATTTGTCATGGCTCCGCCCCAACAGAAGCCAGTGCATCCGACCTTGCCCGTCGATTGAGGATGTGTCTTCAAATATTTGACTGCAGCCACAAAGTTTTTTATGGTCGATTGACGATCGAGTTCCTGCATCCGGGATCGTGCCTCATTGGTATCCCCGGGTGTCCCTTCCAGGGGTGATAAGGCATCCGGGGCGATGGCCAGGAAACCCTCCAAAGCGACACGCCTGTTCACATCTTCGATGTGGGGGGTGAGTCCTCTGTTTTCGTGGATGACGATGACACACGGGTATTTTGCATCCTTTTTTGGCCTCGCGAAATACGCCCGCATGTCGCCTGTTTCTCCGGGATATTGGATATATTCCGTGTGAAGACGGGGATCGTCCTTTTTAACGATTTGAGCTTCGGCAACATCGTTTTCCGATAGAGGAAGCAGGGTAACCGCTGCGGTCGTACCACCGGCTATAACGGCTAATTTTTTGAGGAATTCACGGCGCTCCAACGAACCGTTCGTGTAATCATCGTAGAGGTCAATGATTTTTCGATCCATTATTTTTCCTCCTTTCATGCAATAAAATAATATAGCATTTTTTTGTTCGAGTGTCAATCACAATGATAATTTTTGCTTGCCTTTGGCAGGGATATTCCGGAGAGCACAACCCAAGCAATCTTATGACAACCCTAAAATTAGAAATGTATATCATCAAATGGCAGAAAAGGTGGCAAGACCGTTAAACACGTATTGCAAGAAAGGATATCAAATCGTTGCTGTGATTGGTGCTGAAGGAAGTCCTACTTGTGAGATAGACTTTGTTGGGAAATGGAAAGATAATATAGATCGGAACTTTTTTCCGAAATCTTGCGTTATACCCTGAAGTTTTAAAGGAGTGAGCAAATTGAAAGCCTATCATAAATTACTGTACTCGATACACGATCCGACGACCAGAAATCGGCAGGGAGCGGATGTGGGTTCCCAGTATCGGTCCATCATATTGTTTCACAATGATATACAGAAGTTTACAGCAGAAAATGTGATTTCAGAAACACAATATAAAAATCTCCGGACGCATCACATCGTGACAGAGATTGAGCCATATCAATCTTTCTATACGGCAGAAGCCTTTCACCAGAATTATTTTAAAAACAATCCGGAAAATATGTATTGTCAGCTTGTCATCGCACCCAAGGTGAATAAATTTAGGAAAGCCAATTCCTTGAAATGAAATGACTATTGTTTTTCTGAATTTATTCATATATTGAATCTGAATTTGCAATAGTCTGTCTTTTTGTCAGCCTTAGTATAAACTCACAATAGAGCTGTTTCTCTATCCGGAAGAAGATTATTCGTGCAAAATATTATTTATGTATTCTTGTTCTTCTTCTTTTTGGTACTTGCTTTTCATGCTATTTTAAGAATTATTAGCCATTTCTATAAATTTCCTCTTCCTCCTTACCTGGCAAAGGTCATCGATCATCCAATAAGGCATAAACTGCAGCCTCCCAATGAAACTGCGATTCGCCATCAAATCGAACCGGGCATGACCGTTCTTGAAGTGGGTCCCGGAAATGGGACATATACTCTGGCAAGTGCCAGAAGAGTCGGTGAGAATGGGAGAGTCGTCGCAGTTGATATAGAATTGAAAATGATCCGGCTTCTTCGATTGAATATTCAAAAAGTTGGGGTGACAAACATTGAATCGTTGGTGGGCGATGTGCATCATCTGCCATTTGATGATGATCTCTTTGATGTGGTCTACATGATGACTGTGGTAGGTGAGATTCCCAATCCTGAAGGCGCCATACAGGAATTCTACCGGGTTCTTTCCCCTTCAGGTAACATTGTTTTTACTGAAATGCTTGTAGATCCGGATTACCCACGGGTAAAATCGCTTATCCGTATGGTGAAACCCGCCGGTTTTCAACTGCGAAAAAAGATAGGTCACTTTTTTTATTATACCTTAGTATTTAATAAGAAATCGGAGTGATACTCAATTTTTATCATAAATTACAATATAATAAAAATGGGCGAACACTGAAATGACAGGAAATCAATCCTTATGTCATCGACTCAGCACTCGCCCGATTTTATTTTTACACCGATATGAGCTTGAAAAAGTTCCACAGATATTACCCGTTTTGAACAGGAGATCTTCACATGATTAAAAATTATATTAAGACTGCTCTCAGGAGTCTCATTCGGCACAAAGAATACTCGATTATCAATATTTTGGGTCTTGCCGTCGGTATGGCCAGTGTCATTCTCATTCTCCTGTTCGTCAAAGAGGAACTGAGCTTTGACCAGTATCATAAAAACAAGGATCACATTTATCGTCTGAATATTTCAGTGACTAATCCCCAGACCGGCGTGGTTACGACACGTGCCATTGGTCCTTATCGGCTGACAAAAGAACTCAAACCGGACTTCCCGGACATTCCACATGTCATCCGTATCGTGGCTCGGGGTCGCGAGCTCGTCCGATATCAAGATAAACAGTTTTATGAGGAAAAGCTGGTTTTTGCAGATCCCGATATTTTTCAGGTTTTTACATTCCCTCTATTGAAAGGGGATCCCGCTAATGTCTTGAATGATCCTTTTTCAGTCGTCGTTACCGAGGAAGCAGCGGGTAAATATTTCGGTGATGCAGATCCTCTGGGGCAGGTCATCTCTTTGCGGGACAGGGATTTTAGGGTGACGGGGATTTTAGGAAAGACCGAATACAATACCCAATTTGAGATTGAAATGCTTGTTTCCCTGAATGTTGCGGATCAGCTATTTTCCCGAATTGTACTGGAAAACTGGGGTGAGGGATCATGTGAAACCTATGCCATGCTTCCTGAAGGTAAGACGCCGGAGGACTATGAGGCCGGCATGGGTCAATTTGTTGAATCCAAACTGAGTGCCTGGAGAGAGGCTTCTCCGAGATTGGAATTCCAACCGCTGTCCAGACTCTATCTCTACTCAAAAGACATTCAGACCTTGGTCCCGGGCGGCGATATCACCTATGTGTACGCATTTACAGCGATTGCACTGTTCATTCTGATTATCGCTTGCATTAATTTTATGAACCTGGCCACGGCCCGTTCGGCAAACCGAGCCAAGGAAGTCGGCCTACGCAAGGTGGTGGGTGCAGAACGTAGGCAACTCATCAGTCAGTTTCTGAGTGAAAGTATTGTATTGTCGGTCATTGCACTGATCATTGCCTGTATTTTGGTGATGAGCAGTCTTCCGGCTTTTAATCAACTTGCGGATAAGGAGCTCTCCATTGTTGACATGAGCAATGCTTCCGTGCTGATTCAGTTTCTCCTGATAGCCCTCTTTGTGGGTGTGGTTGCCGGGACTTATCCTGCCTTTTTTCTATCGTCATTTCGACCCGTCAATGTGTTGAGCGGACAACTCAAAAGAGGCGTTAAAGGCGGATGGCTTCGGCGTATTCTGGTGGTTTTTCAATTCGCCATATCCATTTTCCTGATTGTGGTGACGGTCGTCGTCAACGACCAGTTGGGTTATGCACGGAATTTAAACCTGGGTTTCGATAAAGAGAATCTTGTTCTCATTCAAGGCACACCCCAGTCTCTGCGTTTCAAGTACGATTTGTTTCGACAGGAACTACTGAATTATCCCAATATTATCAATGCGGCACCCTCTTCCCGTGTGCCGCCGGACAGATTGAGAAGTTCCCTCACCGCGCGTCCGGAAGGCATTCCGGAAGATCAACACGAGGGGATGCAAACCATCTGGACCGATTTCGATTTCATTGAAACCATGGGATTCGAGCTGGCAGCGGGCAGGGCCTTTTCTCGAGAGTATGCCACCGATGCCACTGCTGCGTACATCCTCAATGAATCCGGGGTGAAAAAGTTTGGTTGGACCAACGAAACTGCCATTGGAAAGGGATTTGCCAGTTCTGAGATCAAAGACTGGCAGGGAGGTCAATGGGAAAGACGCGATGGGATCGTTGTGGGTGTGTTGAAAGATTTTCATTTCGAATCCGTTCATCAGACAATTGTACCCACGGTTTATTTTGTCGCTCCTATCATGGCATGGAACTATGTCATTCGTATCGATTCCAGGAATATTCCGGAGACCCTCGACTTTATCAAAGAAAAATGGGATCAGTTCAATCCAGGCGAACCCTTCATTCATACCTTTGTTGAAGATCGATTTGAAGAGGTTTACAGGACCGAAGAGAAACAGGGTCAAATTTTTGCCGTTTTCGCAATCATCGCTATTTTTGTGGCTTGTCTGGGTCTGGTTGGATTGTCATCCTTTACCGCTGAGCAGAGAACCAAAGAGGTGGGTATTCGTAAGGTCCTGGGTGCCACGGTGAGCAGTATCGTCCTCCTCATCTCCCGAGAGTTCATCACCCTCATACTCATTGCCTTTGCGGTTTCCGCCCCCATTGCCTGGTATTTCATGAATGGCTGGTTGCAGAATTTTGCTTACCACGTCAGCCTGGGTGTCATGATCTTTATCATGGCCGGACTGTTTTCGCTGGTGATTGCCCTGATGACGGTGAGTTTTCATGCAGTACGCGTGGCCCTTTCAGATCCTGCGAATGTCATCAGGTATGAATGATTGTAGGAGATATTATGTTAAGAATGTTCACTTCATTTAAAGGAAATGGCCGGATTGAATCATCTCTTTCAGACTGCAGAGACCGGATCACCCGGTGAATATGGCAAAATTGAAGAGACCATGTCACCGGACGCATTAGAAGTGATAGGGGACTGGATTGTCCGGGTCACAGGAAGATGATTCAATTTGAATGGTTACTTTTTGTATGGAATAATCCCAAAAGTAAGATGGGATTTTTTATCTATCCAACATTGCCTTCATATTCCCTCCCAAAATGCGAACCATTGTGCTGTAAACCTCTCTCTTGTCCTTATCTTTCTCTTTGAGACGAATATCATAAAATTCTTTGATAAGGCGATAAAAAGGATCCGCATCGTGGTCCAGGATGAATGAGACTCCGGAGAAATGGATGTTCCGATCACCGACAGCGTCTATCATATTTGAAAGGTCGCTGGCCCGACAAGATGGATTACATTGGGCAACCAATAAGATATTCTCCTTTTTGAGCAGTTCCGAAAGAGCTGGTTCGATGGGATCAAGGTCTCTGGCGTTCAGCCGGAGGATCACTTTCCCTTCATAGCTGTTTAAAGTGCTAATGAAAAGTTCGATATCATCTATTGTCCAGTCGAGAACAACCTTCCTGTCTTTACAGGTCTTTAATATTTGCATACCAAAGTCGCTGACGCTTCCCATCTCAAACAGGGGATCAGAAGCATCACTGATGGTGAGGACATCTATTCCTATTTTAGTCAAATTCCGAAAATGACCGGGCTGGTTCTCCAAACATGTAGTCCCCTGGATGCCCATCAGTGCTGTTAGTTTTTCATTCCCGGCAGCATCGTTAAAAGATTGGCTGTTATTGAAGCTGACGAGCATATCCTTTTTTGAATCAATCCAGATGGGAAGTTTTCCTGCGGTTTTGTAGAGATCCAGGATTTCATCATCCGTTGAGGATGTATCGTTGAGAGGAATAACCATGCCGTGTAAACCCAGGGTGAACCGATCTCTGATAAAACCTTCCAGATCGGTCACTATTTCTTCATGCATGGCCTCAGGCATATCGAATGCGACCTGATCGCCGAACAGTACAAAAGTCCGTCCCTGATGGATATTATTGAAGAGTAGGCTGGTGGAATAATTTCCCATTTTTTCTAACATCTCACTGGCCCGGTTCCCGACAAACTGCAGGGCCTCTTTGTTTATACAGTTCATGTTGTCTTCAAAGCGATGGTAGAAGGGATGATCTCCCGAAGAACGAAAACCGAAGGAAGGAATCCCCTGTTTAATGAAATGGGCGTGGTCTGAGCCGCCCATACCCGAGCCTCTGCGTGTGGATACTTTCTCTCTCAAGGATTCGGGATAGGAAGCCAGGAGTTCCTTGAAGACATCGGGGAAATAATTCATGCCGCTGTAACTGCCCGTGCCATCGCCGGCACCCACCATATCAAAATTGAAATTCAAACAAATGCCATGAAAAGGCATAGTGGGATTGTCCGCAAAATATTTTGATCCAATGAGCCCCTGTTCCTCGCCACCGAAACCAGCAAAAACAACCGATCGTTTAAGCTTTTTTCCTGACGACTTAAAAATCCGGGCCAATTCCATGACCACGGCCGTACCCGAGGCATTGTCATCGGAACCGGCGAAGATCATACCGTCAGGACTCATGCCGTTGTGGTCCATATGTGCGCCCAGGACGATATATTCATTTTTAAGCACCGGATCGGTTCCCGGCAGAATGGCAATTGTGTTTTCACCGATTCCCGGTTCTATGCGTTCATAGGCTGTCTCCAATTTCATGATCTTTCCTGTCGCAAACGACTGAGGTGACTTGGACAAATCACGTATCGTGTTGTCCATGTTTTTTAGCGTTCCCTGAAAAATGTCCCTGGCCATCTTCCGGCTGATATTGAAAACCGGTAAAGTGGACTGATAAGCATCTTTTGAGACCGTATATCCCCTGATGGGAAATTCACGACAGATCATCATGAGCATGGCCAAGGCCCCTTTCCGGACCGCAATTTCCATCATGGTTTTTCGTTCCATTTCTTTGGAATAGTCTTTTCCATCATCGGGCCGTCCACGGGTTAAAAGTATAATTTTACCCATCACATCAACATCGGCATAATCGTCCCAGCCTTTGTCCGGGGCAAGCAGACCGTAACCTATGAAGATGACTTCGGCTGTACCCTTGGATGATCCGGAATTGAAGGAAAGCGTAAAATCGTTGTTTTCCCGGTATTTTACCAGACCGAAAGCACCGTTCTTGAGCTCCAACTTGGCCATCCGCTTTTGTTGGGTGACGAGCATGGGATACTCTTGAATGAAGGTCCCATTATCGCCTCCGGGTTCGAGGCCCCACTCTTCAAACTTGGAAGCGATCCACTCGGCCGCTTTACGTGCCGGAGTGAGTCCGGTTTTTCGCCCACCGAATTCGGGCTTGCTGAGTTCCTCGATGTACTGATAAGCATTTTCACTGCTGAACTTTGCCTGGGCGATGAGGGCTGTGGTAAGTCCAAGGATCAGAATTCCTATTAGTAACAATTTTTTTGTATTCATGATGCCTCCTATATGATGGATGTGATCGTATTTTCATCCGGCGATTGATGTTCAAATAAAGAATAGTTGAAGATTAATAAATGTGATTATAAAACAGAAAAGGTTGATATTCGCGTAGCAATATAACAAATTAATTTACATTTTTCTACTTGATTTTCCCCAAAATAAGATTTATTATTCACAGGACGACAAAATTTAAAAGAGGAACAATATGGACAGGCGAGAATATTTACGTATACTGGGTCTCTCTACGCTTGGATTGACCGGTGGCAGTCTATACTTTAACCGATGTACCAGCGATAAATCGGCCATTAAAAATTGGGCGTGGATGCATGCGAGACGATATCCTGCTCCTGACGACTGGAAACGCAAGTTTGCCACCATGAAGCAACATGGCTTTGATGCGGCTTTGATTCTTGCAGATCGAACAACTCTGGAAAAGATACTTCCTCTTGGAAAAGAGGCCGGTGTTGAAATACACAACTGGATCATCACTTTACAGTGCAGGAAAGAGGAAATCATCGATGATCATCCTGATTGGTTTACCGTGAGCCGTCAAGGGGACTCATCCATCCATAAACCACCCTACGTTCCATACTACAAATGGTTTTGTCCTTCCCATGTCGAGGTTCAGGAATATGTCAAAGATGTTGTTTCCGATCTGGCGGATCTGGATGACCTCAAAGGTATTCATCTGGATTACGTGCGTCATTCTGATGTCATCCTTCCCATAGGCATTCAACCAAGATACGATCTTGTACAGGACAAGGAGTATCCCGAGTTTGACATCTGCTACTGTTCGGTTTGTCGAGAAATGTTCAAAGAGCAGGAAGGCATCGATCCCATGGAAATATCTGATCCGGCAGACCATCAAGCATGGTTACAGTTCCGGTATGAAGGTGTGACCCGGCTTGTGAACCAGTTGTCTGTTGTGACCCATGAGAAGGAGAAGATGCTTACGGCGGCGGTATTTCCGTCTCCCAATATTGCCCGACGTCTGGTACGTCAGGATTGGCCCCACTGGAAATTAGACGCCGTTTTACCCATGATGTATCATAAGTATTATAATGAGAATGTCCATTGGATTAAAAAGATTACCCTGGAGGGAACCCAATCCCTTTCTCCAAAAACTCCATTGTACAGTGGATTGCACATCGCCATGCTGACCCCCGATGAACTCGTGCAGGCGCGTGAATTTGCATTGGAAGGGGGAGCAAAAGGGATCGTCCTGTTCACTGCTGAGGCCATGACCGATGCGCATTGGAACAAGTTAGGAGTGTTAGGATAGCAAACGTAAATTCTTCCTGGTCAAAATCAGAAAATTTAGGATTGAAATTGTAAGAGGAAATATCTCTAAAGTCACAGCGATGTTAATAATATAAATATGGCTACGGTCATTGTACAAATTATGAAATTCCTTGGAAAATTTGTGAGAATTTACTATACTTTTAAAAGGAGAAAGTTATGAATAAAAGAAAGTATACAAAGTATATCCATGAAGGACAGTATGTTGCAGAAGTTGAAATTGAGTTATTAGATACTGATGAAGGCTGGGCGCCATATTTGTCTTTGGACGATGCAGAAAAACTCGATGATATTAAGAATGCACTTCGCCGAGGTGATCTTAAATTTGCTTCAAGATATGGAAAGGTGTTCAGCTTAAATCCCATTACAATTGATACATGAGTTTCTTCAGATAGTGTAAAATTCATTATATAATACAGTAATCATTAAATTCGTGCTTTTTTTAGAAAAAGAAATTAGAAGTCCACTATTACAGATTACTATAATTTTCAAAATGGAATTGAGTTGACAACTAAGTCATCCAGGATTCAACAAAGGGAAAACATCACCGCTATAATAGAAAGGGCTGAATTACAGTCCTTTTTTTATGAGCATTAGGGATTAAAAGATAGAGTAGAATTCTTCCTAACAAAATCCTGATCAATGATCGAATCATAATTAGCCTAAATTTCATGAATTATCCAGGTTAGTATATATTACTTGACATTGATAAAAATATTTCATAAATATAATTGCCAAATTTCCCAATTTCATTTTATCATATTTCGCATTCTTTTTCGCGCTTCGAGGGTTGTATTCCTCGTGCATAAACGTTATATTGTAGTCATCCGGTTTTCGGGTCCATTTATTAGAGAGGATGCATTTTGGCAGAAAATCGAGTTGTGGTCACTGGAATGGGGGCGGTGACACCGATAGGTGTGGGAGTTGAAGATTTCTGGGAAGCATTAAAATCGGGTCGAAATGGCATCACCAGAGTGACACAGTTTGATGTCACGGATTTTCGTTCAAGTCTGGCGGGTGAGGTGAAAGATTTCAATCCCGAAGTCTGGATTGAAGTAAAATCGGCAAAACGCATGGGTCGTTTTACCCAGTTTGCCGTTGCTTCATCGACAATGGCCATGGAAGATTCCGGACTGACTGTCTCCACGTTTGACAATAACAGGGCCGGTGTGATCATTGGTTCCGGGATCGGTGGCTCCCAGACGATTGAAGATGGACATAACATTCTTAATAAATCCGGACCCAAGAAATTACATCCATTTTTTGTGTCCAAGTTGATCATTAACATGGCAGCATCCATGGTCTCCATCAAATATGGTTTGAAAGGTCCCCTGTCTGCCCCCTCTGTGGCCTGTTCAACGGGATCGAATGCGATTGGTGACGCATACCGT
>CAZYTI010000010.1:0-5125 GCA_964650065.1 uncultured bacterium | reverse complement strand
GAAGTACTGAAGCTTGTATCGCACCCCTGGCTTATGGAGGATTTTGTGCGACACGCTCCATGACCGCAAATCCGAATGCCAGGAACGCAAGTCGGCCTTTTGATAAAAATCGTGATGGTTTTGTGATGGGAGAAGGAGCCGGTATTGTCGTCCTTGAGACCCTCGAACATGCCCTCGGCCGAGAGGCATCCATCTATGCTGAACTTATCGGATACGGAAATACGGCCGACGCCTATCACTTTACAGCACCAGAACCGGAAGGCGATGGCATGAGCAGAGTGATGATAGCGGCATTGCAGGATGCCGGTATGAAGCCTTCAGATGTGCCCTATATCAATGCCCATGGAACCTCTACGATTTTAAACGATAAAATAGAGAGTGCTGCCATTCTGAATGTGTTTGGCAGTCATGCAAAACACATCAAAGTGAGCTCGGTAAAATCGATGATAGGCCATCTCATGGCCGCTGCAGGATCTGTGGAATTCATTGCATCAGTCATGAGTATGTATACAGGAATCATCCCACCGACAATAAACTATGAGAATCCGGATCCGGACTGTCCTCTTGATTATGTAACCAGGGGTGCAGAATCGACAAATTTGAACATCGCGATGAGTAATTCCTTTGGTTTTGGAGGGGGGAATGCCAGCCTCGTCGTGAAAAAATACGGAGGCGAAAATTAGTATTCCAACACTGAAAATCGGAAATTTAGAGGCAGACATACCCATTGTACAGGGCGGGATGGGCGTAAGGGTTTCTCTTTCATCGTTGGCGTCTGCAGTGGCCAACGAAGGGGGCATTGGCACGATTTCCAGTATCGGATTGGGAGATGCCGAGGACTCCAAGACAGACTATGAAAAAACGTCCCGGGACGCGCTAATAAGTGAAATCCGTAAGGCAAAAAGCATGACCAAGGGGCACCTTGCGATAAACGTCATGGGCGTACTCAGTAATGCCGATGATTTAATTATAACGGCGGTTCGGGAAGGTATAAAACTGATTGTTTATGGTGCAGGATTGCCGACGAAACTGCCGGGATTAATCGAAGATGATGAAGTTAATATTATCCCCATCATCAGTTCGGCCCGGGTGGCGGAACTCATCTTGCGTTCCTGGGATAAAAGGTATCAAAGAGCTCCCGATGCCTTTATTCTTGAAGGGCCCCTGGCCGGAGGCCATCTCGGTTTTTCCTTCGAGCAGCTGGAAAATGTAGAGGACTATGCCCTCGAGAAGCTTCTTCCCGAGGTCCTGGAATCGATTCAACCCTATGAAGACAAACATGGGAGAAAAATTCCGGTCATTGCTGGCGGTGGGATTTATGACGGAAAGGATATCGCTAAAATGTTGTCCATGGGTGCTTCTGGTGTTCAGATGGCGACCCGTTTCGTCTGCACTACGGAGTGCGGCGTATCGGCAGAGTTCAAACAGGCCTTTCTCGATGCCAAAAGGGAAGATATTACCATCATACGCAGTCCTGTGGGCATGCCTGGCCGGGCAATCAGAAATCGGTTTTTAAAGGATCTGGAATTAATCGACAAAATGAAGATTAAGTGTGCCTACAGATGTCTTAAGATATGCGATGTGAGTAATGCCAAATACTGCATCGCTCAGGCGCTCGTGAATTCCTATTTGGGGGATGTGGACCATGGACTCATTTTTTGCGGTCAGAATGCCTATCGGGTGACTAAGATCGTGAGTGTAAAGGAACTGATTTCGGAACTGCTTGCTGAAATCGATGCGGTATAGGCTACATCTTAATCAGTTCGACCTTGGTATATCAAACACCATCTGCAAAGTTCCCCTACCTGAGTCGACTCATCCGGATAATAAACGCTTGAGAAGTAATTAAAAACTGTCGATATGGAGGTGTATAATGGGTGTAATCGTAAATAGAATCAAACTTGTTGGTTCTAAAGGAGAAAAAAAGGCTGATGCCTTATATGATACTGGAGCGAGTTTATCGTTCATAAGTAAAAGCATGGCATCAAAACTTGGGCAGATTGAAAAGTTACCTAGCCCGCTTTCTTTTGAAACAGCAAAAGAAGGCGAAACAATAACTGTTAATGAAAGAGTAACGTTGGATTTTTACATCGAGGGAATTCGTTTATCCGATGAATTTTTCATCTCAGATACTTTGTCAGAAGAAGTAATCATTGGCGCTAAAACTATGCAAGCTTGGCGGCTTAAGCTTGATTTTGAGCAGGATAGAGTTATAGTCGATCAAATGGTAACCCGGTTGATGTTGAAATAAGAAAAATTAAAAATTTGACTATGCTGTGTGAAAAATGGAGAAAGCAATGATCAAAGAAATCACAACCGGTTCATTGGATACCGAACAATTCATAAATGAAAAAGTCAAGGAAATCTCGGAAATTGTCGGCCAGGAAACGGCCATCAATGCCCTGTCCGGAGGTGTGGATTCTTCTGTAGTCACCGCCCTGGGATACCGCGCGCTGGGTGAACATTTGAAGACCGTTTTTGTTCAAAACGGGCTCATGCGGGAGGGGGAACCGGAAGATATCCAACGACTTTTCGGGGATATGGGTATTCCTGTTGAAATTTTTGATGCCAGGGAGGAATTCTTCCAGGCTCTGAAGGGTGTCACCGATCCCGAAGAGAAACGGGAGGCCATTACCCAGACGTTTTATAAGGATGTATTCGGCCGATTGGTGAGAGACAGTGGTGCAAAATGTCTGCTTCAGGGGACCATACTGACAGACGTCGATGAAACCGTGGCCGGCATCAAACGGCAGCACAATGTTTTCGAACAGCTGGGCATCGATCCCCAGGAGACCTTTGGATATCGGATCATCGAACCCCTCATTCAGATCAGAAAGGATGGTGTCCGTAAAGTGGGGGAGGCCCTAAGACTTCCTGAGATCCTATTCAATCGTATTCCTTTTCCTGGCCCCGCTTTGGCAGCCCGGGTGATTGGTGAGGTTACACCCGAACGCATCGCTCTGGTACGAAAAGCTACCATTATCGTGGAAGAGGCCCTGGCCAATACGGGTGCCTTTCAGTATATGGCGATTTTGCATGAGGATCGGGTTACAGGGATGAGGGACGGAAAGCGGGATTTCGGTCTGCAGATTGAGGTGCGCTGCTGGGAGAGCGTGGACGCCCGGGTCGCAAAACCGACGCCTCTTGCCTTTGATATTTTGACGTATATTTCCAAATCCATTGTCGAACAGGTCCCCGGCGTGGTCAGTGTGACGTACAATATTACCACCAAGCCGCCGTCGACCATTGAGGTGGTTTAGATATAAAACAATTAAATGATATCAGTTTATAAAAACTTGATTAAGTCACTTTTAGGTTTTATCTTAAGCAAAGAAAAGTTACCCAGCCCACTTTCTTTTGAGGCGGCAAAAGAAGGCGAAACGGTAACTGTTAATGAAGCCGTAAGACTTGATTTTTATATCGAGGGAATTCGATTGTCCGATGAATTTTTCGTCTCGGATACCCTGTCGGAAGAAGTGATCATTGGCGCTAAAACCATGCAAGCATGGCGGCTCAAACTCGATTTTGAACAGGATAGAGTTATCGTTGATCAAATGGTTACCAGATTGATGTTGAAATAAGAAAACATACAGTGTAACGTACAATACTATCACCAGGCCGCCTCCCAGGATAGAGGTTATCGGATATTCAGTAAGAGATGACACAGAAATTATCCAATATGCAGTAAAATGAAAACTTGACAAAACTCCTCATATTGCTTACATTATTTTTTAGTTAGTAAATCTTTTACCACATCCCGAATTCTTTAATTCAGACTACTGCAGTGGAATTTCTCGGCTTGCCGTAAAGGATCCAATCCCTTAATCCAATTCATACCAGAATTCGGGATTCATGATAAGAACTTGTTATCATTTTTCCTCATTAGAAAGGTGATCAAATTGAAAACCAGGGAAAAGATATTGATTGTTGAGGATGATATCCTTCAAGCAAAAAGTCTGAGTAATCATCTAAGCTCTTTCGGATATGATGTGTTACCACACGCGGATTCCGTGGACAAAGTGATGCAATGTCTTGAAAAAATGAAGCCCGATCTCATATTGATGGATATCTCGCTCAAAGGTAGAATGGACGGAATCGAAGGCACGAACCAAATCCGTTCAAGATTCGATATTCCCATCGTGTTTGTGACAGCTTATTCCAGTGAAAATTTGATAAAAAGAGCAAAAGAAACCGAGCCGTATGGATACATAATTAAGCCGTTTAGTAAGAGTGATGTGAAGACTGCTGTTGAGCTGGCATTGTATAAACACGAAATCGATCGAAAATTGAAAGTATCGGAAGAAAAGTACAGGGATTTAGTAGATAATTCAGGCATTGGCATATTAATCGATAATGAGACTGGGGGCTTCAATTATTTCAACAATCGATTCGCAACAATATTTGGTTACTCAAAGGCAGAAATGAAAGGCCAACGTATAGATTCTCTGGTACATCCCGATGATGTCGGATGGGTAATGAAACGACATGCCGATCGTATCTCAGGAAAGAGGAGACGATCTAAATATGAATTCCGGGGGATACAAAAAGATGGTTCGACCATTTACATTGAAGTGATAGCCAATACAATTAAAGAAAATGGAAAAATTACCGGAACACGATCCTTTATTGCTGATATTACCGAACGTAAACAAGCAGATATGGCCCTCAAGGAATCGCTGAAGGAATGGTCATCGACTTTCAACTCGATGAACGATTCGATTTGTCTTCTGGATAAGGATAGTACAATCCTTAAGTGCAATCGGAAAACTTCCGATATGCTACATAAACCGATGAAGGCCATCCTTGGAAAAAAATGCTGGGAGGTCGTACACGGCACAACAAAACCCATTGAAAATTGTGCACTCATTCGCATGAAGAAATCTAAAAAAAGAGAGTCAGTGGAGGTTAACCTTGGTAACAGGATTTTAAATGTATTCGTGGATCCAGTCTTTGATGACAATAACAAAATAGTCAAAGTAGTCCATATAATAGAGGATATCACCGAGCGCAAGCGGGCGGAGGAGAAGTTAAAGAAAAGTGAACATTCATTAAAAGCAACTCAGGCGCTTGCACATATGAGTGGTTGGGAATATAATCTTAAGACTCAAGCAGTTGTATGGTCTGA
>CAZYTI010000009.1:0-18625 GCA_964650065.1 uncultured bacterium | reverse complement strand
ACCTGGGAAGAAGTGAATTTTTTCGGAACCCATGAAGAAGGGGATAGCCGGATGATCTATAATGACGGTTATCTCGTATTCTCTCCTCCCCACGCGTGGACCACCCGCGCTCTTATTCGATTAGCCGATTATTATAATCCCGATGATTTTACACTGAGTCAACCCATCACGATTTCGAGCCCCATCCCCGAGAATCTTCAAATCCTGCAGCCACAGGCAGGAGATCGATTTGTGGCAGGCACGTCCCTGGTCATTAACTGGGATGCCGTGTATTTGGATGGACAGGTGGATAACTGTGAGTCCCACTATGACGTGGATGTCGAATATTCCGTTAATGGGGGAGCCGATTGGATTATCATTGAGGCTCACTCAGCCAATGACGGACTCTTTATCTGGCGTATACCGGGCGATTTTGTAGAAAATGATGTCTATGTACGGGTGTCCCATGTTGAGAATGGTTTTTCGTTCATCAGTGAAGTGGGTCCATTAAGTATTGTCCCCCCTACATGGGAAACCTATTTTATCAATGTATCCGGTGCATCGGGCGTGGATTTGGTTGGGAATTACCGCTGTGCTTCCTGGGTGGATATCAGTGGTAACGGATTCGTGGATCTTTTCGTGACCGGTGCCGATGGAGATCCCAATGTGCTCTATGTAAACAACGGGGACGGCACATTTTCTCAGGCCCCCCTTCAAAATGAAGTGGAGGATGCTGCCGGCTATTACCGGGCGGGTGTCTTCGGGGATATTAACAACGACGGTTTGTCCGATTTATATCTTGGTGGCGGTGAGAATACCACCGATAAACTGTTGCTCAATACGGGGAATCAAGTCTTTGAGGATATTACCGCCCAGGCGGGTATTGAGGCTCATACCGAAGAAGCAAACGGCGTCGCCTTCCTTGATTACGATTTGGATGGTTTTCTGGATATTTTCGTCTGCATGAGGGGAATGAAAAACCTTCTCTACCACAATAATGGGGATGTCACCTTTTCGGAGTTGTCCAATTTTGCAGGCGTGGCCGGTGTTCCTGCGGCGCAGAGTTCCGCAGTGGCCGTGGGGGACTACGATCGCGATGGCGATTCCGATTTATACGTTGCCAATTCGGCGCCGGAAGCCAATGCATTCTACAGGAACAATGGCAACGGGACCTTTACCAATATTACTGAGTTTTTACTGTCATTGTCTTTGTCCAACTGCAAGACCGCCGAATGGGGAGATTTCGATAACAACGGATTGTTGGATCTCTTTGTGACGCGGAGGCATAATTCAAATCTGCTTTTCAGGCATAACTTTAGTTTTGATGAGGCATTTACAGACGTCACCGAATGGGCGGGTGTGGGCGATGAGGGAGAAAGTGTGGTGATGGCCACGGGTGATTTTGATTCCGACGGCTATGTGGATATGTGTGTCGGAAATCGGAGTTCCGAGGGAACCGAGAAAATATTACTCTACATGAATAACGGCGACGGAAGCTTTATTGAAGTCGGAGATCAATCCGGCATGACACCGGTTACGGAGCCCAGAGGAATGGCTGTGGCTGATTACGATAAGGACGGAGATCTGGACCTGTTTGTTGCCAATTGGGGCGGGCCGAGCAAACTTTTTGAGAATAAGTTGGTGGATCAGAACAGAAACCATTGGCTAAAGGTTCTTCTGCGGGGCGTTGTAAGCAACAGGGAAGCCATCGGAACCCGTGTGATGATCCGCACAGGGAAAATTTCTCAACTGCGGGAGGTTCAGGTCGGTACAGGATACGGTAACGGGAATAGTCTTGAATTGGAGTTTGGTTTAGGCAGCCACCAGACGGCCGAGAGTATGGCCATCCACTGGCCTTCGGGTATGACACATACATTTTCCCAGTTAACTGCAGACAGTGTGTATATTGTACAGGAACTGCCCGATAGTGTTTTGGAAGTGCAGGAGGGAACACTGACAATTACCTATCCCACTGAAGGGGCTGTCTTTAGGTCCGGTACGACGGAACAGATACTCTGGGAGGCAACAGGAGACATCGATAGTGTTCGAATAGAGCTGACTACCGATGCGGGAGGGCAGTGGGATATTGTTGCGACCACAGTGAATAACGGAGCCTACAACTGGCCTATTCCGCGGTTTGTCTACGGCGATCTCTGTCAAATACGGATCAGCGATACAAGTGATGGTGTGCCGTCCGATACGGGAGCTGTATTTGTGGTTGAACTGGTGACCCTTCCTCTCGACTGGGAAATCGGGGGTATGGTGCAGGAAGCCGGAATGCCATTCTGGGTATCTTTGAATTTGGGATCTGAAGATCAGCCCGTATTTTCTTTGAAGGAGTTGCACGGAGAGTTGGAATTTTCTATTCCTGACCACATGACCATCGTACCTGATAGTATTGTATTGGGAAGTATGTGGGGTATTGATCCTGTTCAAAATTTTCAGGAGAATCCGGGTGAGGGAAAGATTTCGTTCGAATTACAGCGTGCCGACCTGGAGGGAGGATTCGATGGCTATGGGGAGGTGATTCGTGTTCAATTTATGGCAGGGATGTATACCCCTGACAGCACGACATTCATCGTCCATCCGGACAATTTGTCCATGTCAGATACGGCCGGCTATGCCATTCCTGTTGAGAGCACGGATCTGACATTAACCATTGTGAATGACGGCATTATGGTCTGGCCGGGGGATACCAATAATGATGGCATTGTCAATCAGGAAGATGTTTTACCGCTGGGACTGTACTGGGGAGCACAGGGCCAGAGCAGAGTTAACGGATCGGGCCAATGGATGGCTCAGAAGTCCATTCCCTGGGTGGAGGAGAATGCCATGTACTCGGATGGAAACGGAGATGGCAGGATCGATGGAGAAGATGTCTTCATCATCAACCGGAATTGGGGGATGGATCATGTTGGGTCCGCACCGATACTTCCCATGGGAGAAACTCCGGAACAGGCAATTATCCGTGTCCGTGTGTCAGATCATACACCCTATGAACCCTTTACCACAGATTTGCGGATCACTCAAGGGGATTCCCTCTTTGGGGTTTCCATCGTATTTTATTACGATGCTCAATTGATAGAGATCGATTCTGTCGAATCGGGGCCCTTATGGGGGAATGAGACGGTCCTTCTTTTTCATGATGATCCTTCCGTCGGTGAGGTGGGTATGGGCATTTCGCAGAAGGCCGGTCAAGAGAAGCATGTCAATACGGGTGTCCTGGTCAACGTACATATGAGACTCAGGGATGGTGTCGGGCTGAACACCCCCGTGGTTTTTCGTATTGACAATGCATTCGCCATTAATCACAGGGGAGAACGTTTATCTGTAACCACTGAAAACAGTGGATATATTACCGATGTAGATGATAACCGATCCGGAATGCCGGATGCCTTTCGTCTCCATCCCAATTACCCCAATCCGTTCAATCCCACGACCACCATTTCATACGATCTTCCGGAAAATACCCGTGTGGTCTTGCGTATCTATGACACGCGCGGACAGGAAGTGCGGTCTCTCGTCGATGAATTCCAGGAGAGCGGGTATCGCAATGTCCGGTGGGATGGCAAGGATGACCGGGGAATTCGCGTATCGAGTGGTCTCTATATGTATAAAATCATCGCGGGTGATTTTACATCGAGTCGTAAGTGTCTTTTGATGAAATAATATATATTTGATCAATTCATTGTGAGAAAAATAATGAATAAAAAATTAACAGGTTTTAAAGGAATCTTTATCGGGATTGTCCCGATATTATTACTAATGAATGGGCATGCATATTCTCAAGCCAGAAATTGTGATTTTTACGGGCAAGCCATAATTCGCGGTGTGCCAGTCACTGGGAGTGAAACAATCACTGCGTACGATCCAGGCGGGCAATTGTGTGGAACGGCCTATTATGTTGGAGGTGGTAATTATGCTGTTCATGTCGCTGGGGATGATCCAAGTACGACAGGTGTAGATGAAGGTGCATCTGATGGAGATGCCATATCGTTCAGGATTAATGGTGAATTGGCTGATGTAACGGGCGGTAGTAACACATGGTACAATATGCAGTCTTTTGAGTGTGATATCAATATTCCGGATGTGCCCCCTGAAGCCGATCCGGGTGGACCCTATTCGGGTATGGAAGGGACGGCTGTGGTATTCAACGGATCGGGGTCGATCGGAGCGGCCACGTTTGACTGGGACTTCGGCGACGGTTCTCCCCACGGAAGCGGTATCTCCCCGACACATGTTTACAGCGATAATGGCACCTATACGGTCACCCTGATGGTGTCCAACGGGAGCGGACAGGATGATACAGAGGCCACGACTGCCACCATCAGCAATGCAGCACCGACCGTAAATGCGGGAAACGATCAAGCCATCACCGAGGGCAATGCCATCTCTTTGGATCCGGCGACGTTTACCGATCCGGCTGTGGGGAATGACACATACACGGCGACGATCGATTGGGGAGATGGTGTTATTGAAGATGGTGTAGTAACCCCGCCTTCCAGCGATGGAGAGGTCGATGGGGCCCACACCTATGTGGATGATGGTGTCTTTACGGTTACCGTCACCGTTTTTGACGAGGATGGCGGCGAAGGCAATGACACGTTTACGGCCACGGTGAACAATATTCCACCCACCGTGGAAGCCGGAGGCGATCAGACCGTTAATGAAGGTACGGTTGTGAATTTCAACGGGGGTGCCACAGATCCCGGCGTGAACGATGTGTTGACTTACAATTGGAATTTTGGTGACGGCAACAACGCTCCCGGGCAAAATGTGTCTCATACGTACGGTGATAATGGGATATTCAACGTCGTTCTCACCGTGAATGACGGGGACGATGACGGCACTGACAACCTGACTGTGACCGTGAATAATGTTGCGCCCACGGCCGAGGCCGGAGGGCCTTATACCGGTATGGCCAATTTGCCGGTTCAATTCAACGGGAGTAGTACGGATCCCGGCAGTAATGACGTGCTCACCTACGCCTGGGATTTGGACAACGACGGACAGTATGATGATTTCATCGGACAAAACGCCACGAGAACGTTTCCATCCACAGGTACTTATACCATCTCCCTGCGTGTCTCCGATGATGACGGCGGTTTCGATACGGACGACGCCACGGTAGAAATTTATGACGGTGTTTTTGTGACCTTTGATACAGAGCCGCAGGGCCTGCAGTTGATTGTTGACGGTAGTTACTATACCACACCCCAGACCCTGGTTTTGGTACCGGGGACCACCCACACCCTCGAGGCCCCAAATACACAAGGGGAGGGGGATGGATTTCGATATGTATATGATTCCTGGGATGGTTACCAGGGACGGATCCATGATTTTGTGACACCCGGATCGAATGTGACCTACAAAGCCTTTTATAATTATCAGTTTTACCTGGATATCAACACCTCCGGCAGAGGGGGAAATCCCGTGGGAGAAGGGTGGTACAATGAAGGTACGGAAGTCACGATCTCTATAGACAGCGAGGTTCTGGATGCGCAAGGGACGACCCGCTATTTGTTTTCGAACTGGACAGGTTATGGCAATGGTGCATATACTGGTAACGATCGGCAGCCTGTTGTGGTCATGAATGGAGCTATCAATCAAATCGTGAGCTGGACGGAAGAGTACCGACTCGTCGTTGACAGCCCCTTTGGTGAGGTGATTGGAGGTGGTTGGTATAGTCCGGGAAGTACGGCCACATTTTCTGTGGATACCCTGATTGACCTGGGCCAGGGAAGACGGCATTTCTTTCAATCCTGGGACGGTTCGGGGGCGGGATCTTATACAGGACCCGACAATCCGGGTATGGTCGTCATGAACGGACCGATTATCGAGACGGCGGTCTGGCAGTCGCAGTACTTTTTGGATCTCATCTCCGAATATGGCAGCCCGACCGGTGAAGGATGGTATGATGCCGGTGACACGGCCTATGTAGAAATCGATACGGTGGTGGATGGAGGTTTGAATACGCGGGTTCAATTTCTGCGATGGGAGGGTGTCGGTCTGGGTGCTTATTCGGGAGAAAGCAATACCTTCCAGGTGAGCGTCGATGGGCCCATCACCGAGACCGCACAGTGGGGAGTTCAGTACTATTTGTCGTTGAATTCCGTTTGGGGAAATCCCATTGGTGAAGGATGGTACCAGGCAGGTACCCTGGTGATTTTTTCGATAGATTCGATTGTTGCTGTTGCCGCGGGAGAAAGGTACAGCTTCGCCGGCTGGGAAGGAGTCGGACCAGGGAGTTACAGTGGTGAAAATCGCGAACCGGGTATTGTCATTCAGGGCCCGGTGGAAGAAGTCGCTCAATGGGAACATCAATTTTTCGTATCTCTCACCATCGATCCGGAATGGGGAGGTATGCTCACGCCAATAACGGCTCCAGGAGGGTGGGCACAGGCTGACAATACCCTGGAATTGACTGCGGTGGGCAATGTGGACAGCAGTTATGGGTTTTCCCACTGGACCGGGGATGCCGCCGGCACTGGCAATCCACTGATGCTGGTCTTGGACGGACCCAAGAATATTGTCGCCCATTTTTCCAAGGGGCGGGTCATTGTGGATACCGATCCTACTGGTTTGAGGGTTCTTGTGGACGGCCAGCAATTCATCGCACCCGTGGTATTCAACTGGCCTCCGGGTGATAATCATCGCCTTAGGGCCGTGACACCCCAGGGGGACAATATTCAAACGCAGTTCACATTCTCACGATGGAGTGATGGGGGGCTGATAGAACACGATATTGCGGTCACCGAGGATCTGGTTACGTATACGGCCTTTTTTGATGCTTCTTATTATGTCAATGTCGAATCCGAATATGGGATGCCGATTGGAGAAGGCTGGTACCTGCGTGGGGACCAGGCTTCCATATCCATAGATGAATTTGTTCCGGAGACGGAAGGCATTCGCCGGAAATTTACCGGATGGGTCGGTACCGGTGAAGGGGCAGTGACCGGTCCGGACAGGAATATTATCGTGACTGTGAATGGGCCTTTGACAGAAAGGGCTCAATGGCAGCCTCAATTCAACTTGACCGTTACCACATTTCCACCGGTTCTCCTCGGTGCAGAAGTGACAGTCAACCCTGCCGGTCCCTGGTATGATCCGGGGAGTCAGGTTGTGTTGGAAGCCGTTGTTACCGATACGGGCAATACATTTACGGGTTGGAGTGGCAGCGTTTCCGATACAACCAATCCGTTGATACTGATAGTCAACAGTCCCATGGATGTGGTGGCAAACTTCAACACATTTAATCAACCTCCTGAAATTTCAGCTATCCCGGGTATGTCGGTAATGGAAGACGGTGTTTTACGATTATCCTTTGCCTGGTTGAGTCAATTTGTGACGGATCCCAACGATCCGTTCCAGTGGTTGGTCTTTGATTTTCAGGCAGAACCTCATTTAACGCTTCAAGTGGATGTCGCCGAAGAGGAGGTGATCATTACACCCGATGCCAATTGGAACGGTGTGGAAGAAATTGCGGTCACGGTAACGGATCCGGTGGGCATGTCGGCTTCCGGTACTGTGACGATCACAGTGATTTCAGTCCCTGATCCCCCGGGTGCGTTTGAATTGGTATTTCCAGTGGCAGATACGGCTTTTACCGGGTGGGACTCACCCATCGCTTTTATGTGGGAACCATCAGGTAATTTAGATCAAGGGGATAAGATTACATACAGTTTTTACTTCAGTCTTTTTCCTGACCTTACCGGATTCGGAACCATTCGAATGTCACTCTTGGAGGATACGGAGCTGGTTTTAGTACCCCAACCCGATGGAGTGTACTACTGGGGTGTCCGGGCCGAAGACAAGCAAGGGTATGAGACGTGGTGTGAGGAGATTTTTATTTTAGACGTACGGACCAGGGTCGAGTCCAACACCCATAGTGTGCCCGTTGAATTTGGTCTACAGCAAAATTTCCCGAATCCGTTCAATCCGGAAACCACCATCCGGTATCAATTACCGGAACCGGGCAGCGTGAAATTGTGTGTTTATGATATGCGGGGAACGACCGTTCGCGTGTTGGTGGAAGGTAAAAAGGAACCGGGACATCACCAGGTGATATGGAATGCCAGGGATGAGCAAAATCGGCCGGTGGCTTCGGGTGTCTATTTATTGAGGATAGTAGCAGGACATTTCATACAGCAGAGGAAGATGATTTTGCTTCGGTAGGGGCAGCTGATTTATTGCTGAATCGTCGTGTTAAAAGAGAACAGATGGGCCCCTCTGTCTAAAACCCTCCATTCGAATCCGGCACCCGCTTCGATCGTGTTTTCCCACCACTGCAGTTAGTCGGAAAAAGATTTTAAAATAGTAAAGCCCCGATAATAAGTCGGGGCTTTACATCAATGAAGATAATGATTTACAAACTGATGGAGGTGCCAAATGTGATGACCATGGCCCTGAAGCTGTAGAGCCCTGCATAATTCTCGGATGTACCGGTTGCTGTGTCAAATTCATATCCGGAAGCGGGAAGTTCTTTATCTCCGAAAAGGACATATTCCCCGGCCAGGTTAAAACTGACTTTCCCCAAATTCAATCCGAGGCCGCCCGTAACAATATAACGCCGGTTTGGATCCAGCAGGGTTGGATTCAGACTTTCGTCGGGAACGGGTGTGTCGACGGTATAGAACCCGCCGCGCAAGAAGATTTGGCTGGCGTCGCTTTCCTTTGCCATCCATTCGAATCCGGCACCCATTTCGATGGTATTTGCCCAATTTTCCTTCAAGGTCAAGTCGTCACCGCCATCGACCCGAACCACGATTTCATCCCAACTGGCCCAGTTGGTCCAGGAAACATCGGCGGTCAGGGTAAGTTTTGGTGAGGGCTTGAATGCAATACCGCCACCCAGGTTCATTGGCAGGGGAAGATCTGCTTCCACATCCGCATTGTCGATATTCGGAATGCTCTGGCCGCTGAAGAGGCTCAGGATTTGCATCTTGTTGGCAGTCCCGGTCGGATCGCTTGCATCGGCAAAAACGATGTCGGGAACGGCAGTGAGGATGCCCGCTTTTGTGGGATCCCCGGACATGATATAGTTTTGAGTAAATGTTCCGGTCATCTTGAGATCGGTACTGTAACGACCGGAGAGACCAATGCTGAACTTCTCTGACAGATTAAAGTGGAGTCCAAAATTGATGCCATAAGCAGATCCGTCGCCCGACAGGATGTTTTCCACAGGTATACGATGTTGATCGGCTGTCAGAGCGGGCAGGGCAACACCCATCTGGGCCAATCCCGCCTGCAACGCGGCCCATCGGCTCATGGACATCCCGGGAGCAATTTCAACTTCTTCAAGGGTTGGATTAAATCCGAGTTTCACCATGTCCAGGTCCATCTGTCCCCAGATGTAACTCAGACCCACACCGATGGAGATCTTGTCGGACAACTTGAAGGCCACTGTCGGTTGGATATTGATGACCATATGATCGCTGTCATGTTCGTTTTCTTGTGAGAAGCCTGTGGCATTTCCATAACTGGATGGAATTGTCATCAGGTCCCACTCTGCCCCGAGGCCAAAGGGTGCATAAACACCCAGGCCGATGACCAAAGATTCCGAGGGCTTATAAAAAATACCTAGGGCAGGGACGAAAAAGTTATGTGCTGTCGCCTCCCTTTCATCTGTGTACATGCCGGAAAACGGTAAGACCGGATAGGCCGCTTGCGTGAATTCCCCTCTCGGCATGATAACACCTGCGGATGCTCCAAAGGTCCATTTACCAGTGAGTTGCGTCAGACCGCCCGGATTGAAAAACATGGCACTCCAGTCATCGGCCAAACCCCGGAAATTGCTCGCCATGGCCGTGGACCGGGCTCCGATAGTGCCTATTTGTGTCCCATTGCTTGCGAATGCGCTCGTGGTCATTAAGAAGATGATACAGATAGCAATGCATTTGCGTATCATTTTTCTACTCCTGTTTTGGATTAAAATTAAGAAAATTTCACCACTTTTTTCCAGTAAAAGACCGGAGAACGGTCTTTGAACGGTTCACCTCCTTTCCTCGATCTATATTTTTTGGGGATGTATAATCATATTAAGGATATCAGCTTTTAATATAATAGAAAATTGGAGATTGTCAACTGATTTTTCTGAGAATGGATAAAGGAAAAACAACTTGAACTCGATAAATCGATTTTGTATATTTGAGTAATGCATCAAGTAAAGCGTATGATTGATAAGTCACAATTCAAGCTAAGGGTATGATAATGAAGAAAATAGGCGCATATTTAATGATTGTGTTGATATTGCTTATGCTCTCGTGTTCTGCATCACAAATGGGATGGAAAGCCGAATCGGACACGGAAGGAAAAATTGGCGAGAAAAGGAATCTCCTTGAGGACTTTGATCCCCTCTCGCTGAATGATGATGATATTGTCATTACTCCAGTCCTAAGGACTTCCACAACAAACAACATCGTGCGACGCGAGCAAGAAACACGAATCATCAACGAAGAAAGGTCGGAAGACGAGATGGTTCAGGGTTATCGCGTTCAATTGTTGGCAACCGATGATGAATTCAACGCACGAGAAGCGAAGAAGAATGCCATATTTCGATTTGAGGAAGGGGTCTATCTTGTGTTTGAAGCGCCTCATTATCGACTTCGTATCGGTGATTGTCAGACGAGGTCGGAAGCAGAAGCACTTCGAGAGAAGGCAATCCGGAATGGATTTCGAGATGCCTGGATCGTCCCGTCGAAAATTTTTCCACAAAGAGGAACAGAAATTATTCGTTAATCATTTAGTCGTATCTATTTTTATTGAACGGTATTCCACCCGTGGTATACCGTTTTTTTATAATTAAAGCCATTATTTTGGCCTTGGAAAAAGCGAAAAAAATGATTAAATTTATAGGGAGTTAAGATACCAGGAGGACGGCATGTCCGGACACTCCAAATGGAGTACAATAAAGAGAAAAAAAGAAAAAGCAGACGCAGAACGGGGGAAAATTTTCACCAAGCTTATTCGTGAGATTATTACGTCAGCGAGACAGGGTGGAGGAGATGAGTCGGCCAATGCCAGACTACGATCAGCCGTTGCCTCGGCTAGGGCAGCGAATATGCCATTATCGAATATCGATAAAGCGATCAAAAAAGGGACAGGGGAACTTCCCGGTGTCGTGTACGAGGAAAAATCATATGAAGGATATGGTGCGGGTGGTGTCGCCATTTTGATCAATGCACTGACAGACAACACCAACAGAACCACCTCTGAAGTTCGGCATCTACTAACCAAGTACAGTGGTAACCTGGGGGAGACCGGTTGTGTTTCCTGGATGTTTGAGAAGAAGGGACTCATCGTGGTAAATCGGAAAGATTGCGATGAGGATCGTCTTATGGAGACGGTCTTGGAAGCTGGTGCTGAAGATATGACGACCGAGGACGATGTTTTCGAGATCGTCAGCTCACCGGAAAACTTTGCAGTCATAAAAGAAGCTATGGATATCAAACAAATTCCCGTCATTTCTGGTGAGATCGCGATGATCCCCAAGACGATGGTGAAAGTGGACGGGAAACAGGCGGAACAGGTCTTGAAGCTGATGGAGGCCTTGGAAGCGTTTGACGATGTTCAACAGGTTTTTGCTAATTTTGATATAGAGCATATTGAAGGGAAGGCTTGACATTGGGTCAACTGGTACTGGGCATCGATCCTGGGACCCGTTTTGTTGGATTTGGTCTGATTGAAATAGAAAGGGGTAAATACAGAGCCATCGATCATGGGTTTTTTCCAGTGGACAAGAAACGCTCTTTTCCTGAGCGTTTGCTACAGATTCACCGGGCTATTTTTGATCTGTTGGATAAATATCAACCCGATGCTGTTGCCGTTGAAGAAGTGTACGTCAGTCAAAACGCCAAGACAACCCTGAGGCTTGGACACGCCAGAGGCGTTATCCTACTTGCTATCATCGAAAAGGACATTCCGATTGCCGAGTACGCGCCCAGGGAGATTAAACAAGCTGTTTCAGGAAGAGGTGGGGCAACGAAAGATCAAGTGATGTGGATGATGTCGAAATTACTTCATCTTGAGATCGACGATCTTCAAGAGGATGCCGCAGATGGTTTGGCCGTGGCCCTTTGTCATGCTCTGAGGAGCAGTGGCCCTGCAGCACAGATGATAAGTAAACTCAAATGATCTCGCATGTTATAGGAAAGCTTATAGAAAAAACGCCTGCGTTTGTCGTTGTCGAAACTGGAGGGATTGGTCTTAAAATATGGATTCCGCTCTCCAGTTTTGAAGTGTTGGGAGACGTCGGGAACAGAGTTCGTGTGCTGACATATCTTCATGCGCGGGAAGATAACCTTCAACTTTTCGGTTTTGCAACACCAGAGGAGAAAAATCTTTTCCAACTTTTAATTACCGTGAGCGGCATTGGCCCGCGTTTGGCCCAGGGAGTCCTTTCAGGAATCTCAGTCGAGACGTTTCAAAGAGCCATTTTAGACCATGATATTGGTGTTTTAACCTCTGCACCCGGTGTTGGGAAAAAAACTGCTGAACGTCTCGTATTGGAACTTCGGGAAAAGATCGTAGAACCTACATCGGATGGGTCGTCTGTCTCTGTTACTTCTAAGACTCCGATAAGTGAGGAAGCTGTTAAGGCTTTGGTCTCCTTGGGATATAAAAGAATCCGTGCTGAAACAGCGGTGCAAAACGTACTGCGAGATGAATCTTCGCTTTCTCTCGAGGATGTTATCAGGCGGGTTTTACGGCAGTGAAAGCTCGTCGATCATTATCGATTTCATTTAGTTGTATCGAAAGGATACAGATAGACATAGTATAAAAACAAACATATCGTGTGCCAATGGACACAAAAAGATCTTACTTGTATGTCTGTTATTAATCCATTTTATGAATAATCAACGTATTACAAATCCAGTTCCTTTAGAAGGAGATCAGCTTCTTGACAATTCTCTGAGACCTCGGTCCTTAGAAGAATTTGTAGGTCAGCAAAAAATCATTTCCAACCTGAGGGTTTTCATCCAGGCGGCTCGGGAGCGCGGTGAGGCTTTGGATCATGTGCTTTTCTATGGGCCCCCGGGACTCGGGAAGACAACCCTTGCTCATATACTGGCCAATGAATTGGGATCGGATATTAAGGCCACAACAGGGCCGGCTCTGGAAAGGCCCGCAGATCTTGCCGGTATCCTGACAAACCTTCAAGCTCGGGATGTTCTTTTTATCGATGAAATTCACCGGCTTAGCAATGTTGTGGAAGAATATCTCTATCCTGCCTTGGAGGATTTTAAACTGGATATAATCATCGATCGGGGCCCTCATGCTCGAAGTGTTTGTCTGAACCTTCCGGGATTTACTCTGGTCGGTGCCACAACAAGGGCCGGACTTCTCACTTCCCCCATGCGGAGCCGTTTCGGTGTGGTGAATCGTCTGGATTACTATTTGCCTGAGGAATTGACTCAGATACTCTTTCGATCGGCACGCATTCTCGATGTTGAAGTCGATGCAGCAGGTATCCATCAAATCGCCACCAGGGCACGTGGGACGCCCAGGGTGGCCAATCGTCTGTTAAGGAGAGTGAGGGATTTTGCTCAGGTAGAAGGCAATGGACTGATTAATGAGGAAATTGCCAAGGCATCGTTGGAGCGTTTGGATGTCGATTGTTACGGTTTGGATGAAATGGATAAACGTATTCTCTCCATAATTATGGAAAAGTTTAGTGGGGGTCCAGTTGGGCTGAATACACTGGCGGTGGCCGCGGGGGAGGAAAGTGGTACCATTGAAGAAATTTATGAACCTTTCCTCATTAAGGAGGGATTTCTCAAAAGAACCCCCAGAGGCCGGGAAGCTACTGCGCTGGCTTATGATGTTCTGAATGTGCCTCGGCAGGGTTCGGTTCAGTCGAATCTGTTTAAATAGTATTTGGTTTTATAATGAAGATCAAAGATATCGCTAACATAATCACTGTAAGGAGAGTGTAATGAAACTTTCCGATTTTAAGTACAATGTTCCAGAAAGACTTATTGCTCAGTATCCAACGAAAAAGCGGGGTGATTCCCGGATGATGGTACTCGATCGTGGCGCTCCGAAGCTCGAAGAGAAAAATTTCAAGGATGTCATTCATTATCTTAAAGAGGGTGATTGTCTTGTGGTAAATGAGACACGCGTATTCCCTGCCAGGCTCACAGGGATTAAAGATAAAACCATGGCAGAAGTTGAGATTTTTCTTCTCAGGGAATTGGAGAAAGATCTATGGGAGGTTTTGGTCAAACCGGCCCGGAAAGTTCGGGTTGGGAATAAACTCAATGTGGGCGGACTGCTTATGTGCGAGGTGGTCGACAACACGGTTTCGGGTGGAAGGGTCGTTCGCTTTATGTATGAGGGTGATTTTAATGATATCATAGAAAAAATCGGAAAGGTTCCCCTTCCCCCGTATATCAAGAGAGAAGCTGAAAGTGTTGACAAAGAACGGTATCAGTCTATATTTGCCCAACAAAGAGGGGCCGTTGCTGCTCCGACAGCGGGTCTCCATTTTGACAAAAAAATTATCAAGAAAATAGAAGGAAAAGGTATCAAAGTTGTACCTGTCTTATTACATGTCGGGTTAGGTACATTTCGTCCTATTGTGGTAGAAGATCTTACTCGACACAAGATGGATTCGGAATATTTTGAGATCTCCGATGAATCGGCCAGCATCATCAATGCAGCCAAGAAACAAGGCGGAAGGATCATGGCCATTGGAACGACTGTGGTACGGGTCTTAGAGTCTGTTGTAACTACAGAGGGACGTGCCAAGGCTGATAAAGGGTGGACGGATAAATTTATATATCCCCCATATGATTTCAGGGTGGTCGACATGCTCCTGACCAATTTCCACATGCCGGCATCCACCCTTCTTATGTTGGTTTGTGCTTTTGGGGGAAACGATCTTGTGTTTAAGGCTTACAGGAAGGCTATCCGTGAAAAATACCGATTTTTCTCATACGGGGATGCCATGCTGTTAATATAACTGTAGAGGCATTTTGACGGCTCAACATGGGAAAGTAGTCGCACTGATTCCCACAGCTGGTTCCGGTAAGCGTGTGGGAAGTGAGGTTCCTAAACAGTTTCTTGAGATTCAAGGCAAGCCTGTCATTATTTACACCTTGGAAAAATTTGATCGCTGTTCGTTGATTGATGATGTAATTCTTATTGTTCCTTTGGAGCATGTAAGATTGGCCGAAGAAGTGATTGCCAAATGGTGTATTCAGAAGGTGGGCAATGTGATTGCAGGAGGGAAGGAGAGACAGGACTCCGTTCAGAATGGACTCGACTGTCTCCCTGAAGATGTCGAAATCGTGGTTGTTCACGATGGCGTAAGGCCCTTTGTCTCTGTTGAAAAGATAAGCGAAGTCGTGGAATCCGTGAGAAAGTGGGGGGGGGCTGTCCTCGCACTACCCGTGAAAGATACGGTGAAAAAGGCAAGAATGGGTTGGGTCGAGGAGACATTAGACAGAAGAACGATTTGGTCGGTGCAGACGCCTCAGGCCTTCAGGATTGATTGGATGAAAGAAGGATATGAAAAGGCGAAACAAGAGGAATTTTATGCCACGGATGATTCGACTCTCATAGAGCGGTTGGGATGTCGGGTGGCTTTAATCATGGGCGAGGAGAAAAACATTAAAATTACAACGCCTGCAGACATCCAATTGGCAGAAATGTTTGTGGATCAGGAGGTGTTGTGAGAATAGGGTACGGGTATGATCTGCATCCTCTGGTCAAGGGAAGATCCCTGATACTGGGCGGCATCCGGATTCCCTTCGAGAAAGGCTTGGACGGTCATTCCGACGCGGACGTCCTCTGCCACTCCATTGCTGACGCCTTATTGGGAGCGGCTGCATTGGGTGATATTGGGGAACATTTTCCGGATACCGATCCTCAGTATAAAAACGCATCGAGTATCGGACTGCTCAGTCGTGTGAATGATGTCGTTCGGAATGCGGGTTATGATATTGGTAATGTGGATGCTACTGTTGTGACAGAGGCACCCAGGCTGTCTCCATATCGTCAGAAAATGGTTGAGAAGATTGCCAGGGTTCTGGAATTAGAACAAGACAGGATTTCGGTGAAGGCAACGACCCATGAGGGATTTGGACCTCCGGGTCGGGGAGAGGTCATCGTGTCATACGCCGTTGCTGCCATAGAGAAAATTCGGTAAAAGTGGATAAATTACTTGATTTTTTTCGTTCATTGGAAGGATGGGGAGGATATGTTTTCCTCTTTTTGAGTTCGTTGGGAGAGAATTTATTTCCACCCATGCCGGGGGATACATTCGTGGTTTTAGGGGCGTTTATGGTGGGAAGGGGCCAGTTGGCTTTCCTGCCTGCCTATCTGATGGCCACGGCTGGCAGTATATCGGGATTCATGATTCTGTTTTTTATCGGCAGACGGTGGGGGAGGGAAATATTTAAAGGAAAGCGGGGACGTCTTTTTTCAGAGAACCAGCTTGCACAGGTCGAGCTGTGGTTTGCCCGTTATGGGTATCTCGTAATCGGGGTCAATCGGTTTTTATCTGGCTTCAGAGCGCTCGTTTCTATCGGTGCAGGCATTACCCGAATGGATTTGAAGAAAGTATTTGGATTGTGCCTTCTGAGCTGCTTGATATGGAATGCACTCCTCATGGGATTCGGTGTTTGGGTGGGTGAAAACTGGGCCGTCATTATTCGGCACTATCAGTTAACGGTATTCATACTTATTATTGTCATATTGTTAGTTTTCTGGATAAAGGCGGTGTTGAAGAAACGAAAACCCGGATAGGCAAGAGTGACACGATATGAATAGTTCGGTGAGAACACGTTTTGCCCCAAGCCCTACGGGGCATTTGCATATTGGCAATGCCAGAACGGCAATCATGAACTGGCTGTTTGCCCGGCATACTGCGGGTCGTTATATCTTAAGAATCGAAGATACAGATCGAGAGCGGTCAACGGAATCATTCGAAACGGCCATTTTAGACGATCTGCAGTGGCTGGGTCTTGATTGGGATGAAGGTCCCCATGTGGGTGGGATGCATGGGCCCTATCGCCAGTCGGAAAGACGTGATATCTATTTAGAACAGGTGAAAGGACTTCGCGAGGCTGGAAAAATTTATCCTTGTTTTTGTACGCCAGAGGAATTGGATGCACGCCGCAGAGCAATGCTGGAACGGGGAGAGTCCGTTGGGTATGATGGCCGGTGTCGTCAATTAACAGCGGATCAGGAAGTCCGGTTTACAAAAGAGGGTAGAGACCCTGTTTTCAGATTTCGAGTTGATGTCGAAAATGTCGTTTTTGAAGATCTTGTAAAGGGGCCCATTTCTTTCCAGAGTGAAAATGTGGGCGACTTTGTCATCATCCGGTCCGATGGTATGCCCATGTATAATTTCGCGTGTGTCGTGGATGATCATTTCATGGAAATATCCCACATTATCCGAGGAGATGATCATGTGTCCAATACACCCCGGCAGATCCTGCTCTATCAGGCTTTTGGATGGCCCCCCCCTGTTTTTGCTCACATTCCCATGATTTTAGGGAAGGATCGTATGCGCCTTTCCAAGCGACATGGAGCCACATCAGTATCCCAGTACAGGGAATCGGGCTACCTTCCGGAGGCGTTGGTCAATTTTCTCTCTCTGCTTGCCTGGTCCTCCGAGAGTGGTGATGAAATACTCTCAACAGATCGACTCATCCAAGAATTTGATTTTGGCCGTGTATCAAAGGCTGCGGCTGTGTTCGATATCCAAAAGTTAGATTGGATGAACGGGATGTACATCCGGCAACTTGAGGTCGGTAGATTGGCCGATTATCTTTATCCTGAAATCCAGGCTGCAGGCTATCCCATATCCTCGGTAGAAGAGGCCCTGCCGATCGCTTCACTTTTTCATGACAAGTTGGAAAAGTTGTCAGAGATTCGAGATAAGGTAAGGATTTTGTTTCAGGATGAAGTCGTTTACGAGGATGATCAGGCCCGGAATATTCTAAATTCACTGGAATCAAAGCAGGTCTTAAAAGCAGTTTTAGAAGAAATAGAGTCTCTTGAAGCATGGGATGGCGAACATTTTAAAAATGTCATGCAAGAGGTGCAAAAGCAGACAAATATTAAAGGGAAACATCTGTGGATGCCTGTACGTGTCGTATTTACGGGCCAGATGCATGGACCCGATTTATCACAAGTTGTTGAGATATTGGGTGTTCAGAAGTGTAGAAGATTCCTGAAAAAGGCCGTGGTTGAAACATAATCGATGCCGTTCGGGTGAATCATATGGATGATTGAATTGAATTAATTTTAGTAATTAGTGAGGAGAAGACATGGGTGAAGAGAATAAATATTTTATACACGAAAGCTGTTCTGTGGATGAAGGTGTGGAGATTGGAGAAGGGTCCAAGGTATGGCATAATTCACAAATAATGGCTGGTGCTCAAATTGGGAAAAATTGTGTCATCGGGCACAATTGTTTTGTAGGACCCGAGGCGAAACTTGGAAATGGCGTAAAATTGGAATCCAACGTGGATGTTTGGGATCTCGTCGTGTGTGAGGATTATGTTTTTGTAGGACCCTCTGCAGTTTTCACCAATGATATGAATCCCCGGTCGAGATATCCCAAGAAAAAGTACCCCCAATATGGGAAATGGGTACCGACATTGGTCAAAGAAGGGGCATCGATTGGTGCCAATGC
>CAZYTI010000008.1:13149-18951 GCA_964650065.1 uncultured bacterium | reverse complement strand
GTTCTCGTTTCCCAACATTTCTCCACTGGTGGATGAGGATCCTGATTCCGTTGGCCATCTTATTTGTGGGTTTGAATTGGCTGATTGAAGCGATTTTCAAGTGAGGGATTGTCGATCCGGATTATTTATAATTCAATCTTGCTTTTTAGACTCAATAATCTTATTATTTATAATGTTAAAATTGGTATTTTTTTATTCATATTTAAACCGTATTTTTATATCATCCACTGAGATGGAGTGCCCAGATGTCTGATTTCCTGGTTTCTGAATTGGCACTTGAGATACTTCAGAAGGCAACCGAGATCGTTTCACAAGATATGATTGAATTATTTTCTCAACCCTTTGAATATAGACAGAAAGTTGTTGAACAAAATTAAGAAAGGAGTCCAATCATGGCTGAAAGAATGACACGTCGATCGTTTATCAAGCAGAGTGCCGCCATCGGTGCTTCAACAGTCATTGGCAGCGGTATCATCACGGGTTGTAGTAAGGGGGGAGGTGGAGGAAAGAGAACGGACATCGATGTCGCTGTGGCTCAGGGTGCAGATTATTCGGCCAACACGATGAAAGCCGTCGAGCAATTGGGTGGTATGGAATGTTTCGTCCCCAAGGGGTCGAAGGTGGCCATTTTAGCCAATCCTCAGAGGAACAATCCGGGTGCTTTTACCAAACCTCAAGTCCTGAAAGCGGCTGTCCAAATGTGTAAAAAGGCCGGAGCCGGTGAGATTTGTTGTGTCAGCCAGCTTCCGGACGATAATTGGGTGGGGACCGGTCTGAAGAAAGTCGTTTCGGATGAGGGAATTAAACTTATGATTGTAGATCGAAGTGACGAGAGCCAGTTCAAACGCGTCCCCATACCCAAAGGAACAGCTCTGAAAGAGGCGATGATCATGAACGTCTTTTACGACTATGATGTCTTCATCGACATGCCCATCACCAAAGACCATGCCGGGAACAAATTTACCGGAACGATGAAAAACCTCATGGGATTGAACGGCGGAACCTGCAACCGGAGTTTCCATAAAGCAAACTGGACGACCGATATCGATGCCATTGCCTATCTGGAACAATGTATCGCAGATTTGAATACCGTGGTTACACCCGATCTCTGTATCGTCGATGCCACAGAATTCATCACTACCAAAGGTCCGTTCGGTCCGGGTGAAATTATCAAGCCGCAAAAAGTTATTGCCGGAACCGATCGGGTCGCCATCGATGCATACTGCTGTACGCTGTGGGGCCTTCAGGCCAAGGACATCATGCAAATCAACATGGCCTATGATCTGGGATTGGGTGAGATTGATCTGAATAATGTCAAGCTCAAGGAAGTCTCGGTTTGAAAATATTTTTTGCCACTTAGTGTGTAATTTCATAAATACGATGACATAAAATTTTAGACAGGATTAACAAGATAAACAGGATATTAATTATCTTGTTAATCCTGTTATCCTGTCTATTATCTTTTTAATACGTCAACGGATTTATGAAAAAAAGCGCCTAGTTAAAAAAAATTCAATTGACAATTGACAATTGACGATTGACAATTTTTTTAACGACATTTCAGCATTCTAAATATTCAAGTTTGGAGACAAAAAATGAAAAATTACTTTGCCACCACTTTGGGTATGTTTATATTGACAGCGATAATCATGCTTCAGTGCTCCAATAAGCCTTCTGTCCAGGAAGGGCTTTCCATGTATTTGCCCGATCTGAGTGAGATGTCCGGTTGGAAGCCAGTGGGGGACCCCCAACACGCAGAGGGGGAGTCTCTATTCGAACTGATAAACGGTGGTGCGGAAATCTACAACGAATACGGATTTCGCAGGGCCATCATACATTCCTACAGTAACAAGAGCGATAAATCCGTCAACCTGGAAATGTACGAAATGGAAGATCCTATCAGTGCCTACGGAATCTACACATTCAAGATCAGTGGGAATGGTCAGGGGGTGGATTTCGGGGATGGCGGTATGTTAGAAGATTACTATTTGAATTTCCGGAAGGGTAATTTTATCGTGACGTTGATCGGCTTTGATACGGATCGAGAGACTAAGGATGCCATCCTCACCATGGCAAAATCCATCGAAACCAATATCGAAACCGAAGGTCAGGTCCCGGATATGGTCCATTTCTTGATCCGGGAAAATTTAAAAAAATCCTCTGTGACCTATATTCAGGGTAATTTGGGGCTGTTTAACTATTATGAGTTCGATACGCGAAATATTTTCGGGGTGAAAGAGGGTGTCATCGGTCAGTATGGGGATTATAATGTCTTCATCTTTCGATATGATGATAATGATGAATGTTTGAAGTGGTTCCAGGAAGCACAAACGCATATTAAGGACAATCCTTCCTTTGACGAATATACCGTATCTAAGGACGGATTTTATTTTTCTGATTTAAAAGGAAATTATTTATTTGTAAAGTCATTCCAGAACTGTATTTTAATTTATTTAGGGAGAAGACAATCCTACTCAAGAAATTTGTTGAAAAAATTCGAAGATAATATATTAAATCATCAAGAAGTGCACGACGGTTAATATATTATAAGTCATCAATGAGCATATTACCTATGGACCATGCTGTACATCAAATGCGATGACGGCCTCATAGGTCATATGTTTTTTTTCACTCTACCGGATGATGGGAGAAGGTTTTTGCCGGAATCATGAGGTTCAAACTAAGAAAATATTCCGTATTCTTTAGATTCATACTCTTTACCGGTATCGTGATTTTTGGGTATGGCTACTCGCAAAATGTGATGATAAACGAGGTGATGTCCTCGAATATCTGGACCATTGCAGATGAAGATGGTGAATTCCCGGATTGGATAGAGATATACAACCCCGGTCAAAGTCCATTCACGATGACCGGATTTTTTTTGTCTGATGATACGACGGATATTTTCAAATGGAAAGTTCCGGATGTCATTCTTGAGCCACAGGCTTTTATACTCATATACGCTTCCGGGAAAAACAGAAAGATATGGGCAAATTATTGGGAGACAATAATCAATTGGGGTGATGTTTGGAAGTATAGACTCGGAACTTCGGAACCTCAGTCTCATTGGAATCAAGTCGTTTTTGATGATTCACAGTGGCAGTCCGGACCCAGTGGATTTGGTTATGGGGATGGAGATGATGCCACACTCATCCCACAGACCATTTCATTGTATGTCAGGAAAAACTTTACAATCTCGGATCTAGATAATATCACATCGGCACAATTGCATATCGATTATGATGATGCATTTGTTGCTTATCTGAATGCGGTCGAAATTGCCAGACGCAATATAGGAGAACCAGGTACTCCACCAGCCTATAATCAACCGGGTGGAGACCATGAAGCAGAAATTTACCAGGGGGGGGTGCCTGAGGTAATCCATATCGAAGATGTTCGGCCCATATTAAAAGACGGCACCAATGTGCTGGCCATTCAGGTCCATAATCAAGATTACAATTCATCCGATTTTTCTTTGATTCCATTTTTTAGTCTGGGTTTGGTAAACAGACCGGCGAAGCCAAGGGGGATGCCGGATTTACTCAGATATTCTATCCCTCGGCTCCATACGAATTTTAAAATTAGCTCTGATGGAGAGATTCTATCACTAAGTGATAACATGGGAGAAATTTACGATCAAATAAACACAGGTTATATGCCGGCAGATGTTTCTCGAGGTCGGCACCCTGATGGATCCACCGATTGGTATTATTTTGATGAAGCCACACCTGGAAGTAACAACACAACAGGTGGCTATGTGGGTACTGTCCCTGATCCTCAATTTTCCCTTCCCGGTGGAAATTACAACGGAACGGTTGGCGTGTCCCTTTTTAATGATCTTCCTGGATCGGAAATTCGTTATACTCTGGATGGTGCTGAACCCACCAATGCTTCTCCCATATTCTCTGCCGATTTGGCAATCCAGCAAACGACTGTAGTAAGGGCCAGAGCATTCTTTTCAGACATGATACCCAGTCGGATAATGACGCATACTTATATTATCGATGCCGCATATAAGCTCCCTGTAATATTACTCTCTACAACGCCGGCAAATTTGTGGAATGATGATATAGGTATCTATGCGGGAGGGAACAATGCAGAAGACGAGATGCCCTACTATGGTGCAAATTTCTGGCAGGATTGGGAGAGGCCCATACATATTGAGTTGTACGAGCCGGATGGACGTCTGGGCTTCAGCATCGATGCCGGTGTGAAAATCCATGGTGCATGGGCAAGGGGGATTTCCGCAAAAATCTTTCGCCATTTTTGCCCGTGGGAGATACGGTTATAGTGAAATCAATTATCAAATATTTCCCGATAAGCCCATTTATGAATTTCAATCGATCATACTGCGGAATGCAGGAAATGACTGGAAGGAGACGATGTTCAGAGATCCCCTGATGACCCGGATCGTTAAGGAAGTAGATATTGATATTCAAGCGTACAGGCTGGCAATCGTCTATATCAACGGAGCATTTTGGGGCATATACAATATTCGAGAAAAGATAAATGAGCATTATTTGGCTTCGAATCATGGTGTTGATCCTGCAAATGTCGATCTGCTTGAGTTAACTGGGGAGGTCATTGAAGGCGATGCTAAACATTATGAAATGCTCATGGATTTTCTGAGAACGCAGGATGTAAGTGATCCGGCCAATTACGAATATTTACTTTCGCAAATGGATATGGATAACTACATCAGCTATCAGGTCATTCATATCTATTATGACAATCTTGATTGGCCGTGGAATAACCTGAAATACTGGCGGCCTCGCACACAAAATGGGAAGTGGCGATGGATATTGTTTGATACCGACGACGGGTTTGCAGCCAATGATCGGAATCGATATATTGAAAATTCGCTGGAATTTGCTACGGAGGAGTTTGAACAACAAAATCCAGAATGGTCAACATTCATGTTAAAGAAATTACTTGAGAATCAAACTTTTAAGAATATATTTATTAATCGGTTCGCAGATTTTATGAATGTGTATTTTCAACCTTCTCGTATTCTATCAGAAGTGGAAAATATTTTTGCGATGATCGATCCGGATATGAATACACATTTAACGAGATGGGACAAAGATTATGGCGACTGGCTCGAGGAGGTCGAGACCTTAAGAGTCTTTGCGGCCAACCGGCCGGGCATTATGCGTTCACATATTCAGACAAAATTTAATGTAAGCGGGACGAATGAGGTGACCTTAAATGTAAATCAACCTGATCATGGGAAAATAAAAATAAATTCGCTCACAATAACGGATTATCCGTGGACAGGGACGTACTTCAAGAATATTCCCATATCCTTTACCGCGTTACCATCAGCCGGATATAAACTCAATAGTTGGGTGGGTGCAAATGCCACGAATTCATCGACAATAACATTATCGTCACAAAATAATATTATACTGACGGCCATCTTTGAACCCGATGTTGAAGATTATGGAACCATTGTCATTAATGAAATTAATTATAATTCAGCGAACAATTTTGATCCTGAAGATTGGGTAGAACTCTGTAATTATTCCCATAGGGATATTGATATATCGGGCTGGCATTTCAAAGACAGTGATGAATCCCATGATTTTATATTCCCGCAAAATACCCTGCTGCCTTCAGATGGTTTCCTGATTCTCTGTCGCGATACGACTGCTTTTATTCAGTTGTTTCCAGACGTGGAAGGTGTGCTGGGCAATATGAATTTCGGATTGAGCGGAAACGGAGAATGGATTTGCCTTCTCAATGAAAATGAAAATTTTGTGGATTCCCTCGAGTATGATGACCAGAGCCCATGGCCCGTTG
>CAZYTI010000008.1:0-13139 GCA_964650065.1 uncultured bacterium | reverse complement strand
ACAATCGAATTGACAGATCCTGTTTTAGACAATACACAACCCCAAAACTGGCATTGGAGCAGGAATCATGGGAGTCCCGGAGAGCCGAATCCTCCTTTTCTGAGTCCTTTTTTGGTCGTCGATCCGGACACCCTCAGTTTCGTTGCCTCGGTTGGATCCAACACACTCGGCGAACAAGCCTTTACAATTACTGATCCTGCGGATGGATTTCTGAATTGGACGGCTCGGGAAAATCCGGATCAAACCTGGATGCAGTTGATCGGTACCACTGGGGGCTCCGGAGATCGCGTGTTTGTTAAGATCGATGTGACCGGATTGAGTGAGGGAATTTACATCGGATCTGTGGAGATCGCCGATGCCCATGCCGTCAACAGTCCGTTAGACACGAAAATCATGGTACAGGTGGTGGGTGTTGAACCTATTCGATATGATGTTGTGATAAACGAAATCAACTACAACAGTGCCCCGGATTTCAATTCTGGAGATTGGATTGAACTCTATAATTTTTCTGACACAGCGATAGACATCTCGGATTGGCATTTCAAAGACAGTGAAGAAACACATGATTTTATCATTCCCTCCAACACCATGTTGCACCCCGATGGTTTCTTGATTCTTTGTCGCGATACCAGTGCCTTTATTCAGGTCTTTCCGGGCGTGGAATGTATCCTGGGCAATTTTAATTTTGGATTGAGTGCGGATGGAGAATGGATAGGGCTTTATAATCAAAACGGAAATTTCATAGACTCCCTTGAGTATGATGATCAGAGCCCATGGCCTACCGCTGCCGATGGAGATGGGGCCACACTCGAATTGATCGATCCTGCTTTAGACAATACAAAGCCTGAAAGCTGGCAGGCGAGCATGGATCATGGGAGTCCCGGTGAGCCGTTTATCCCAATCCAAAGATCCTATTTAAGGGTCAATCCTGATACCCTTCATTTTTTCGCCCTGGTCGGTGCGCCCATGCTGGATGCACAGGCCATTACCGTTACCGATACCATGGGTGGACCACTTCAGTGGTCCGCACAAGAGATTCCGGACCAAACGTGGATGGGGTTGAGCAATACGAGTGGCGGATCCGGTGAACGGGTATCTGTGATTGTCGATGTCACCGGATTGAATGAAGGAACCTACACAGGATCCGTTCAGATCGCTGATACCAATGCTGTCAACAACCCCCTTAATGTGATGATCATTTTGGATGTCGTCGTCGCCCCGATCCTCTCTGCCACCCCGGATTCACTTTTTTTTACAGGTATAGAGACGCAAAACAATCCACCGAGTCAGGAGATTACTATCTTCAATTATGGAACCGGCACGTTGGCCTGGACGGCCCGGGAGAAAGTGAATCGGCCCTGGTTGACTCTGGTAAATACAACCGGGATTTCGAGAGACAGTGTCCGTGTCTCGGTGGATACTCAGGGACTTGTCTCGGGAACATACATGAACGTCATTCAAATCAGCGACCCCGTTGCGATCAACAGTCCAATTGAAGTTTACGTGGAACTGGATGTGGCTCCGAGGCCCAAATCAATTCAGATAACAACGACATCGCTGCGTCATGGGGCTGTGCGTGTCTTGTACGGTGATACACTGCGGGCTGTGGGTGGCATTTTACCGTACCACTGGCGAGTGATTGAAAACATTTTACCTTTTGGACTCTCATTAGATGAAACGACCGGTTTCATTCAGGGCATTCCTGAAATGGAAGGTCATTTTTACTTCAGGGTTAAAGTCACCGATACCCATCCCTATCCCGATGAAGACATTCAACTGTTTTCAATCTTAATTGAAAGCTCCACGGATGTCGATACAGAGACGGATGGGACCGTTGACAGGACGATGTTGTTCCAGAACGCACCCAATCCTTTTAACCATGCGACGACGATCTATTTTTAGATGTGTGAACCGGGTCATATTTCTATTACCATTTATGATATACTGGGACAGAGGATCTTCGACCTTTTAAACGAAGACCGACCTGCGGGCCGTTATACGATTATGTGGGATGGAAGAGACGCGAATGGACGGCTTCAGACATCGGGAATCTACTTTTATGAGATGAGGACTAAAAATTTCAGGAAGAGATTGAAATTTTTATTCCTAAAATAATCGGAAGGAAGATCAGGAATCTCTTTAATGGCCTGCCCTTCACCTCACAATCCTCTTATCATCATTCTTCTTATATCTTTTGATGTGTCTGTATAAGGCCTTGATCTGTTTTTTCTTTTCTAAAAATTTATCTTGATCCTGACGTGTGCTCAGATAATCGAGTTCCTTCTGGAGTTTTAAATAACTCTCGTAACGGTCTCCGGGGATCTCTCCATTCTCGACGGCAAGGATGACGGCGCAGCCTTTTTCTTGTGTGTGCGTGCAGTCGCCGTACTTGCAGTTTTCGGCCTTTTGTGTTATTTCCAGATAGGTGTCTTCAATCCCTTCATCACCCTCCCATAACTGCAATTCGCGCATGCCCGGCGTATCGATCAGCAATCCCCCTTCAGGCAGGGCAACCAGTTCTCGGCGTGACGTGGTGTGTCTTCCTTTGGTGTCTTTTTCACGAACTTCAGTGGTCTTTAAAAGGTTTTGTCCGATGATCTTGTTGATCAACGTCGATTTACCCACTCCTGAAGAACCTAAAAATGCATAAGTCTGTCCTTTTTGGATATGGGCTTTGAGTGTTTTAATTCCCTTGAGTGTAATGGCACTGACGACAAACACCGGGGTGTCTTTGAATGTTTTTTGGATGCTCATCTTAAACTTTTTGGGATCATCACACAGGTCTGATTTGTTGAGTATGATGACGGGTTGTGCACCTCCCTCGTGGACCATGACCAGATAACGTTCCAGTCGCCTGGGATTGAAGTTGTAATCGAGACTCTGGACGATGAAAATTGAATCGATATTGGTCGCAATGATCTGTTCGACGGTCTTTGTGCCGGCCACCTTACGCGAGAACTTGGTCTTTCTGGGGAGAATTTCGTGGATGATGGCTTTTTTCTCATCTTCAAACAGGGTAAGCACCACCCAATCACCGACTTTGGGCAGGTCGGTCGATGAGTCGGCCAAAAAGAGTAATTTGCCGGTGACTTCGGCGGGATACTCTCCTTTTTCCGATAGAACGAGGTAATTGTCCCGATTTTCGATGGCGATACGTCCCACATCGAATCCTGATTCACGAAAGGATTTGAACGCTTTTTCGAAGGTTGCATTCCAGCCTAATGCGACCATTTTTGTTTTTAAATCATCAATCATTATCGGCTCTATTCAACAAGAATAACCACGGATATCCACGGAAAGACACAGAAAGAAAATTAGGACATTAGAATCATGTGTATGTATGTTTTTAACGATACCATCTATTTTCATATGACACAACCTCTTTTCTACTAAATCCGTGTTATTCCGTGTGCTTCCGTGGTGAATCATTTTGTTTACAACCAGAAATCCTCCCCGGTGGTTTTGCGCTTCCAGTGTACGCTGTTCTTAGCGAGCACATTCAGCTTAATGGCGCCGGGTTGAGGGCAGACGGCCACACAGCATCCCGCGTACCAGCACTCCCCGGGAAAAAGTACGATGGGCGGTTTGCCCTCTTGGGGATTTGGGATTAAGATATCCACCTGGCAGACCTCGATGCACTGATTACACCCATTACAGATTTCCGGATCAAAAGTAAGGGGATCGGAGGCTGCAGGTTCGGGAAAAGCATAACATTCCTTTTCCATCATATCAATTTCCTCTTCATATATGCTCTATTGTGCAATTCATAGTTCTCTTTTAAAGGTCCATAATAATTGATATCCACTTTACCCGTGGCTACTTCGCTTCCTGTGAATTGCACAATAAGGAATTTATGCCATTCGGGGGGATCCGTCTCCGGATAGTCGGATCGGTGAAAGTGCAGATGTTTGGAACTGGCCTGCCTGGCCAGGCACGAATGGATGATTATTTCCGAATTGGTTAAAATATTCAGGACTTCCAAGGCACGTATTAATTCATGGGGATTTCCGGCACAGAGCTCAGAGGCGGCTTGTTTCTGAATGTCCTTTAATGCGTCCAAACCGGCCAACAGGACTCCCTCGCTTTTTACTTCACCGCAGTGATTCTGCATGGTTCTGGTGAGCAGCAAGTTCAATTCCTTCCATCGCATGCCTTTTTCTCGCTTCACCAGACTGAAAATTCGGTCTTTTTCGTTTTGTACTTGAAGGGTGTCAACGGTTGAATGGGAGATCGTTGTCGCATAATCGGCCGCATGCCTTCCTGCATAGTGTCCGGTTGCTGCAGCGTGGCCATGACAGTCGGAGGCAAACAACTGGTCCCCGGCAGCGTAGAGTCCATCCAGATTGGTCTTCAATGCCCAGTCGTTTAATAGACCTCCCGGGATACCAAAAAGCTGTCTCTCTGTGGGAAGAAAGGAGGCCGATCTCCACCCGTCGCCGTAACTCTGTAAGAGATCTTTGTCAGGATCGAATCCCCCTTCTTCATAATTTTTGAGTATGGGAATTTTTGTTTTGCCCTCCTCGCCAACCATTAAACCCCAGATCGCTCGTCTTTCCTGATCCGGCATGCCGGGGAGATCGGCATAGAAAGGCAGCTCGTATCCCTGGGCCAACAATTCTTTCACCGGCAGCGTATCGGGTCCCAGGTACTTGTAGAGGGGAAAGTCGGATTCACCGCCTCCTTTAATAAAGAATTTCTGACCCGGTGCAGGTCGGTACCGTTGTGAAATCGTCTCGAGAATGGTGCCATCCCGATTCACCCAGGGTATCTTCTTTCCCGTGGCATCGACCATGGAACAGGCAAACCAGGTATTGTGATTGTTTCCGGTTCCGTAGGGTGGATAACTGCGGTCACCGGACCATTCGGCCCGAATGGATTTCTCCATCATGGTAAAAGCGACCCCGGCTTTCCAACTCATTGCATGGCCGTCGCCTGTACACTGGAAAGGCCTGAATTCGGAGATTCCGGGTAATCCGGAAGAGAACAGCCAGATCCGTGTCGGACGGGACAGGGCCAAAACCACGGCTCTGGCCCGAATGATGTAGAATTCGCCCGTTCGAGCGTGAACACCCATGGCGCCGGCAATTCGATCTCCCTGATTCCCTCTTTCTGTCAAAAGGGCCGTAGCCATGGTTCTCTCAATCAACCGGATGCCCAATCGTCTGCATTCACGATAGAGAGCAGGTTTGAAGCTGGTTCCCCAGACCCGAAGGGTAAATCGATTTTCATAATCGTATGCAAACAGAAATTTTGTCTTCTCGTCCCGGAATTCGGCACCCTTGAACTCATCTTCTGAATCCCTGATTTTTCCACCCATATCTTCCATGTCCAGAAGCCTGTCATAACCCTCCCGGCATTCGATATAGTGGGAAATGCCATTGTTGTAAAAGTTGTGATCTTCCAGCATGGCCTGGGTGAGTTCTTCAGGCGTGACTTTGCTGCAGGGATTGGTGGCGGCAGACTCCCAATGATCGCAACCGGATCCACCGGCACCGCTTCTTATGATGCTCCCTTTTTCCAGAAGTGTGACTTTGGCACCTTTCTTCGCTGCGCTTATGGCCGCCCAGCAACCGGCAATTCCACCGCCCAGGATCAATACATCGGTCGAAGCGGTTTTCTCATCACCCCACTTTACAGGATACGGCCATTTCAGAGGTTCATGATGTTGTCGGGACATGGGATGGCTCTCCATTATCTTTGGATGTGTAGAGGCTGACAGCGACAAATACGACCGTGGAGACGGCATAGGCAATAAAAAGACCCAGATCCACATTCATCAGGCCATGCAAGGGGCCCGGAATGCCCATCAGGAAAGAACCCACGCCGATGCTTCCCCCTGTGAGCATGGCTGCTATGGCACCTCTAACTGTGGCTCGATCCCAGAGAACGCCTCCCAGGAGTGGAACGAGCATGCTTCCCATATAGGGATAGTTGAAAATGATTATTGTATAAAGAATGCCTTTGGCTTGGAAGGCGATCCATACTCCCACGGCGAGGGCAACAACGATGACGATTCGAGAGACCGTTTTGGAGTGCTTTAATTCATCCAGTTTGGCGGAGGGGTGAAGCACTTTGTTGTAAAGGTCTCTGGAAAAACATCCGGCAAGGGAAATGAGGAGACAGTTACCGGTGGACATGGCTGCGGCTAACAGGGCGGAAACAACGAGTCCTGCCAACGCAGGCGGTAGCATGGTCTGAATCATACTGGGAAGGACTGCCGCATCCGGGAGAGCAGGAAGGAGGATTCTCCCGATGGCGCCTATCAGACCTGTACAAAAACTGATGAGAATAACGATGATACCTCCCAGTATGCAACCCCATTTTGCTACATGGTCCGATTTGGCCGATTGGTACCTCATGTATGCATCGTAGGAAACCGATATGGCCAGAAGGAATGGAACAATAATGAAGATTGCCCGGGAGAGCATGCCCGGTGGAATGAATGGGGTGGAGAGCAAATCACCGAGGGACGTCGCACCGATATCGTTTAGTCTCGATAATCCAATTCCCAGGACCAGTGGCACACCCAGGACAATGACGCAGAGTTGTACCAAATTCGTCACTGCAACACCCCACATGCCGCCGGTGACGCTGTAAATTACGATGGCAATCCCGGTGATGAGAACACCGGTCGTGTAACTGATGCCAAAGATACGAAAAATCGAACCGGCTGCCATCAGTTGGGCGATGAAAATACCGAGAAGACTGGGTATGTTGGATAACCATCCCCATATTCGAACCCACTTTTTCTCGACATACCGGTCTCCAAAAAAATCCAGAGGGACGAATCCGCGTCGTTTCCTCAGCTTGGCTGCCACGAGAAAGCCGGCCAGGATCAGGCCGCCTCCACATCCGATGCCATACCACATGCCGGGCCAGACACCGCTTTCCGCTCCGAGTTCGGCACCTCCAATAATTACCCCGGCCCCCAATTGTATTGCTGCAAGAGTCGCTGTTGTGTAGGCAAGTCCCAATTTTCTGCCTGCCACGAGAAAATCCGAAGCCACCTTGACACGTTTTCCAAAGTAAGCTCCCAGGATGACGGTGCTGACCAGGTAGATGATGACAACAGCTAAGAGCATGGTTGATCCGTTTTTAAGATAATGGCCTGAATTTTAAGTTACTTTTCCTTCAGTATAAATAGTATTAAAATTATTATGTTACTGGTTACTGGCTACTTGCTGCTGGTTAAAAACTATACAGATTTTCTTTGTTTTACCAGAAACCAGTTGCCAGTAGCCAGTAACCAGTTCCGAATGAGTCGAATGAAATCGGTAACAGGCCTGAGGGGACAGAGATAACTGCACCATGGTCGTCTCAGAAACAGGGCGGCCACGAGTACAACACCCAGCAGGGCAAACTGAAAATTTGTGCCGATGAGCTGAAAGAAAGCACTAAAGACCTCATAACTGGAAATGCTCGGATTGCGATATAACAAGGCCAGCACAATGGCGACTAATGCGAGGATTCTTTGAAACCAACGCAAAGATTTGTGGATCTTCCGGGGCAGGCGCTTTTTCGCCCCACCGATGAGACCGAGACATTCCTGGGCACCACCGAATGGACAGAACCATTCACAGTATGGATTCTTGTTGTCTGCAGTATAGATGAGAATAATACCGGCCAATAGGAGATACCAATAGAGGTGGAGTTGCCATTGGGGCCAGAATCCTAAAAGCATTTTATTGATGATGGTCAGGGTAAGGGGTTTATTATAGATGAAGCCCAAAACGATCATGCCTGTGACGACCGATACCCACCGGATGATTTTTTTATGCTTCACTGAACGATAACGTGCCAGGAGTCCCATTAAAAAGAGTGCAATGAGAACCGCTTCGGGAAGACCGAATTGGATGGAAGCTGATGGTTCCGGAATGGGTGTGAATCCCAGATTTTTCGATGCAATTTTACGACTGGCCATCCGTACGGCATCGGATAGAGCACGGCAGGTATAAGTGGCTCCTGTAACGCCCTCCAGGTCTTCCCCCAGGACGAAGGGCTCTGAATATTTTTTCCCCAACAGCGACTGGAGAAAATGCTTCCTCAAGACGCGCCTAAGAAAAGATCCTGTCTCGCTCTGTTGGATTATGGTTACGCCGAGCACAACTCCATTCCCGTCTACTGCAACGGCGGTTTTAATTTCTCCGCCGTAACCATGGGCCGATCCTGTGGTCACATATCCCATGATGGATTGTTCCGGTTCATGCCCGTGTCCTGTGTATGATCCGCTCCCTGCAGGTTTAAAAGTGTCTGCTTCCGGCAGCGTGCGTTCCAGGTAGGGAAGGAGATCCACTTCGTTACGGAAGGATCCGATGATCCATGCGATGATGAGAATGATCAAGGCCAGGATGCCAAGAATGCGTTCCCATTTGCCCGATGGTGTTATTTGAGAATGAGATAGTATTTTATTAACGCTTGAACTGCGTGGGCCCATTATATCGATTCCCGGGCCGTAAGACACTCATGTCCGTCTCGCTTCCAAAATTCGGTGTCCGGGACTTCCTTTCCATAACCACTGGCCTGATCGAGGGTGACCATGATTCTGTCCAGAGCACCGATTCGTCCGTTAATGACGGTTCGAATCATTCTGTGAAGCCAGGAGTTGTTGGGCTTGGTGAAGGGACAGACCCGTTTACAGTTGGAGCAGCTGAACCCATTGAAATCATAACAGGAGTCGGGTTCGACATACCATTTATATATACCCGGATTGTTGGATATGGAATTACCCTTCCACGTCCGTCGTCCGGATGAGATGGAGTTGCTGGGACAGTCTTCGGCGCACAATTTACAAACTTCACAGAACTCTGTCACGCCGAATCGGATGGGTGAGTCGGGAATGAGCGGCATATCCGTGATGATTTTGGCAATACGTACCCGGGGACCATACTTGGGCGTGACGAGGATGCCCATTCTACCCAATTCCCCGAGGCCGGCATCGATGGCAATGGGAATACTCATACCGACACCGTTGCCTGCAGGAAGGGCACGATATCCCAAGAAACGGATAAATTCGGCAATGCTGCCGGCCGTGAACGCCATTCGGGAATAGCCGGTTCCGGATACTGCTGTTGCCAGACGTCCGGGGGAGTTGGACAATCCATGATAATCTTCTTCGAATGCAACGGCGATCACCCGATTCATGGACTCGGGTATATAATAGGCCTCATAGGTTTTTTCATATCGATCGCTATTCCGGACGACTGGAATTGAAAGCTCTCGATTGCTTCTTGTGGGCACGAAATGCTCCGTATACAACCATAGCGGATTTAATTCGGCAATTCCGGCCAGGGAAGCACCAAGGAATAAAGCGGCGTGCTTGGTTGCACGAGAAGCATCCTCCCAAGTCATGTCCATATCCGCAGGATCCCAGGGCTCATTGAAGTATCGATTTTGATAATCTGTGCCCCAATCGTATGCGCGACTGCTGCCCATACCTGAGAAAAGCCAGGCGCCCTGGTTCAATGCATAATCCAGGCGGGTCTGATTGGGAATTTTTCCCTTGCCCTTGACCAATCGTTCGTAATCCAGGTCTTCACGAGGCCGGTCCCGCCTTGCGGGATCCCAGGCATTCCGGCTGAAAGCGGTGCTTTTTTCGCTCATGCCTCTTAGTATGTTGGGATCGTATTGATAATAGCCTTTTTCGAGGACTTCAACAGTAAAATCCCCGTATTCCGGCTTCGATTCGATGAGTGTACCGCTAACTGTTTTGCCGACGATTTTTGGGGCAGTTAGACCTGCACCCACTGCAGCGGCTCCGAATCCCATTTGTTTCAGGAAGTTGCGTCTATCGGAAATTGACATTTGCATAGTGAAATCCTCTTTCTGGTTTATTTAAAAAATATGATTATCCCTTTTTATGATTGAAAACGAAACGACCTAACAATACACCCCAAACTACAGCAATGAATCCCATAATCAATCCCACAACCAGGGCGCCTCGAATGACACCTTCTTGAATAAAACTCAAGATAATTTCGAGCACAAAAACGGTATAGAGAAAACCCAATAGGGTGAGCGTCCATTGCCACCATGGGAGCGTCATTTTTTTTCTGGTTGTGTAATTTATCAAGATAAAGAAACCGGCCATTGTGCATGCACCAATAAATAGATGAACCATTGCTTCCTCTCCTTTTCGTTATTTTCGTGTAACCCATATCATTTTGAAGATTATAAATAGTTAAAAAACGAGATACATGAAGAGAGCAGCCCATGAGGGGGCTGCACTCCTTTAAACGAGTTATCAGATGATCTCCAATTTATCCTTTTTCGGCAATTTGGGAAATGTTTTATGGGGTTCCTGCTGATACCAATAGGCGACCGATGAGAGGTCGTCCTGCAAGGGCAGGTATCGGCCGCCGGAACGCCATCCCAGAGCCTGGATGGTGACCTTCAGGTCTTTTTCAAATCGAACCGGATCCATGATATGCCAACGATAGAGTCCGAAACGTTGTTGAGACTGCCAAAGCCCATCGGGGCTCAGAACCTGGGGCATTCCGGCAAAGGGTGTGGTATAAGGCACGTATTTATTGTCCCTGGTAAAACCATAAGAACCGCAGAAGTAGTCTTCTGTCCCGGTGCCGCAGATCGTCGGAAATTTATTATCCCCATCGATGAAGAATTTGATCTCTCCTTCGCCCCACCATCCCGAGCTGTTGGATCCCCAGCACATATAGGTCCCCACAAAATGACCCCATCCTTTAACATCGTCCAGGATGGTGAAATCGTCTTTGTACTGAACGGGATTGGTGCGCCTGAACTGAGCATGAAAATAGGCGGCATCGTCCGGGACATCGGTGAGGGTGTAATTAATCTGGTAATACAAGGTCATCTTCTTTTCGTCCAGATTCTCCATGGTCACCTTACAGGATTTCCTGAACGGCATGACCCAGTAGCAGTTGAAAGCACTGCCGGGATTGACACAGACGGGGAGTGAGCTGACCTGGGCATACTTGCCCCATCCGCAAGCAAAGAAATCACCCACAGGCACTTCCACGGAAGGTTCATCTTCACCGTCCCAGTAAAAACGTAAAATGGAGTAGCGCCAGTTCCCTGTCGGGGTCATCCAAATCTGTTGAATGGCGCCGGGTCCCTCGATTTCGGCTAAAATGGTTGTTTGGCCGGGTTCTATCCAGATGTATGGTGAGACCTTCCAGCCTTGCCCCAAATCCCGGGCTGCTTTTGCAGCAAGTCCATCCGTGGACATGCCACCCTTTCCTTTTTCTCCTGTAAAATTTTCAGGACTGATGGAACGTGTCTTGGCCTTGGATAATCTCGCAAGGTTCCCCATGTTTAGATAGAGTCCATTAAATGAGGATTCCTGGGCCATGAGTACGGAGCAGGTCAGTAGGACGAGTAGAGTAGTCCCAATTTTCATCATGGTTTTCATCTTTCCCTCCTTGATTTATATGTAATTGTCAAAAACTAACCACAGAGTTCACAGAGAAAGAAATAATATTAGGTTAAAGGGATAGCTGAAGTAACATGATTCTTCTACAAATAATGGCGTCCGGATTCATATGGTGTGCCATCCTGTACTTTTCCCTGATGGATTCATTGTAATCTCTAGCATCCTTTGCTGCCGAGGTCATGTCCCATATTTTGGCGAGGGCGGTGAACGACAATGCAAACGTCCAGGCTACGCCGTCATCATTACCTATAAGCCATCCAAGCTCTGCTCCTGCCAAAATACTACCTAGAGTACCTATGCAAAATAGGATGCCTTTGGCCGGTTTTTCATTATAAAAATGACCCAGTCCAGGGAATATCAGTGATCGGATACTGGCGGTCTTAGGGGATCGTTTTTCTTCCGTGTATTTTAAATAACCCTCATTCGTACGGAACAATCTTCTTTCGCTCAGATCCTCAGTCAATTTAACATCTTCAGGAACCTGCTGCCCGGTCAATTGGAGGGTTACTCTACCAATGGATGCATCCAGTCCTTCCACTGGTCCCAGGTATTCTGTATTCTCTATTTTTTCGATTTGACCCGACTCTACGTCAACGAGTTGTAAATCAATGATATATTTACTGCCTAACAGGCCGATGGTGCCCCCCACCATTTTCTTAACGCCCAACATCTGGCCTATCTGTACCATGCACGAGAGATCCGTACAGGCTCCGGATTGTTGAAAGTTTTGTTCTTCCAGGATTTCCTGCATATTGTTTCTGTCGACCACGATGAATAAGTTGGTTTCTATTAATTTTCTTCGAACGATATTCGAAAGCGAAACAACGGCCGATGGGGAGACTTCCGGTGCATAGAAATCGATGACGGCAACGGGTGTCTTTTCCTGGGCAAAAATTGTTATCTCGGGAAATGACGGGAAAGAGGACAGGACAAGAATAAGACAGAAAAGGGGATAGGTTCTCATGCGTGGACTCCTTTGGCTGAAGATCCTTCACTTGTTATGGAAATGTTAAATTTGAATGTTGTGGAAAATTTTGGATTCAAATTAAAAATAAAATATTAATATGACAAATCAAAATGCAAATTTAATACGCATCATCTTTTTATTCAATCATCCCCCAAGCGCATAAACAAAGAGAATATCAAAAGTCGTGGGCTGCTGGACCTGCCACATGTTTTTCTTCGTATGCTCGAAGAGCCGTGCATTGTATTCAGACAACTCTGTTTTCTGTTCAAGTCGATAGGCCAGAGGGAGTTGTAGGGTGCCGAATAGGGTAATGGGACCCCAATGGTATGAGAGACCGATGGAACCCGTCATCCACGTCTCATTTTTGAAATCGTTTCTTTCATGGGTTTGATCAAAGGTAAAAGCATTCCCTCCCTCGGGAATTTCGGATATGCCGTAATCCTTTCTGATAAATGAATATTTCTTCAAAATCGTGAGTCTGGCCAGGATGGAGAGATTTTTTGAAATGCCGATGGAGGAGTAGGATTCGAAGCCTGTGGCAAAAAACAGGACATTGCCCCTTGAAAAATTTTCCCAGTATTGACTCCAGCCTGCATAGGGAGAAGTGGTCCACAGGACATTTTTCTGATCTGACCGGGTGTTCGGATTCCATTGTGTATAAGTATTTTTCATCCCCGTACGGGAGACTTCCAAAAGGATACCGATATCGAGATAACCATTTTTAAATTTATAATTGATAAATGGATTCGTTTCAATGACGAATTC
>CAZYTI010000007.1:18963-19241 GCA_964650065.1 uncultured bacterium | reverse complement strand
CACATTTCCACTTCAAACAGGTACAACTTTATAAATCAGGTCGATTTCATGAACAAATTTATGTATATTGGAGATATATCTAATATTCCAATGTGCGCTCCATAAGAAGTAGATCAATCGAGTGGTCAGAAGTATATCAGAAGATCAGCATGAATGAGGTCGCATTACCTGATATCCTGATAATCTGATTCCCTGCCTACTGATATTCTGGTTCCCTGATATGCTTTTGAAAGAATTTTACTTGACAAACGGATATGATAAAATAGAAAGATAGAAAG